>QIEB01000001.1 GCA_003229495.1 Flammeovirgaceae bacterium | reverse complement strand
ACATTTGCCGGCACCCTAAATGCAGCACAGGCATATATAGTCAATGACGTTTATCTGAAGTATATCAACCCTGCTGCCGACAATATTAGAATAAAAACCATCAATTATGTGGCTGGTCTGATCATGGTGGTACTAAGCATCATAATCGGTTTTTTTGCAAAAGATGTGAATGATATCCTGCAATGGATTGTATCAGGGCTATACGGAAGTTATGTTGCCGCTAACATTCTTAAATGGTATTGGTGGAGATTTAATGGTCCTGGGTTTTTCTGGGGAATGGTTGGCGGATTGATCCCGGCATTAACCTTCAGGTACATCTTTGCGGGGGTTTTAGACTTGTATACATTTCCTTTAATGCTGCTTATCTCAGTAGTCGCCTGTATCATAGGTACTTATTCTGCTCCTCCGGTTGAAGAAGCTGTTCTTAAGGAATTTTACAAGACCATAAAACCCTGGGGATTCTGGAAGCCCATACATGATAAGGTGGTGGCGGATGATCCTGAATTCACCAGGAACGCCAACTTCAAGCAGGATATGTTCAATGTAGTGATTGGTATCATTTGGCAAACGGCTTTAGTAATTCTACCGATCTATTTGGTGTTAATGGAAGTAGTTCCTTTGATCGTAAGTCTGGGCATCGTAGTGGTTACCTCGGTGATTTTGAAGAGGACCTGGTTTGACAAGTTGCCAAAGTGAATTATAAAATTCAAATTTAACACTGAAGTCCATTAAAAAGTAGAAACACGGACTCGTTACTCCAAACACACAATGACTCACCAAGCAAAAGTTAAGAGACTCTTTGATCTTCATAGTGCCTTGATCGGCCGTAAGAATCTTCCCATTGAGGAGGGTAATGGCATATTTACCCGCTATCAATATCCTATTATTACTGCCGCCCATACTCCTGTTTTTTGGCGGTATGATCTTAACCCTGAGACCAATCCGTTATTAATGGAACGAATGGGGGTAAACGCCACCTTCAACGCAGGAGCTATGGAATTCAATGATAAAATCTGCTTGGTAGTTCGGGTGGAGGGGAATGATCGTAAATCCTTTTTTGCCATCGCTGAAAGCCACAATGGAATTGATGGCTTCAAGTTTTGGGATTATCCCATCACCATGCCAGAAACGGATGATAGGGATGTGAATGTATACGACATGAGACTTACCCTGCATGAAGACGGCTGGATTTATGGTCTGTTCTGCACAGAAAGACGAGATAAAACCGCACCAGAGTTTGACCAGTCGGCGGCTGATGCACAATGCGGGATCGCACGCACCAGGGATTTGATCAATTGGGAACGTCTCCCCGATCTTCAAACTAACGGTAGTCAACAGCGAAACGTAGTACTTCATCCGGAGTTCATTGATGGAAAGTATGGACTGTACACCCGCCCCCAGGATGGCTTTATCGATGCTGGAAAAGGTGGAGGCATCGGTTGGGGCCTAGCCGAGAATATGCAAAATGCCTCGGTAATGGAGGAACGAATCATAGATCCTAAAATGTATCATACTATTAATGAGGTGAAGAATGGTCAGGGTCCAGCGCCCTTAAAAACTTCCAAAGGTTGGATACATCTGGCACATGGAGTTAGGAATACTGCTGCAGGCCTACGGTATGTCCTTTATTTGTTCATGACATCGTTGGAAAATCCGGCAGAGATTATTCACCGGCCGGGAGGCTATTTTATTGCACCAGAAGGTAATGAAAGAGTCGGTGATGTGTCAAATGTAACATTTTCCAATGGCTGGGTCTTGCGTCAGGATGGGTCAGTATATATTTACTATGCTTCATCGGACACCCGCATGCACGTAGCAACCACCACCATCGACCAATTGGTGGATTGTTGTATAAATA
>QIEB01000501.1 GCA_003229495.1 Flammeovirgaceae bacterium | reverse complement strand
GGGCTGATTTAAATTTTCTGTCTTCAATAATTCCAAAGCTCAATCCTGCATATTCCAGATTTGTATAGTAAACTCCGATCCCCTGTTTTACCGGGGTAGGGTCATATGGATCGGGTAAATGACTGGTTTGGGTGCTTTGAACCATGTTTACCCACTCAGGATACATTTTGTATCCACCCGAATCCTGCTGGTCCTGTCCGGTTCCTACGGTGTCTGTTGGCTTTCCCCCTTCACCCCAAATATTACCATGATATACATCATGATCATCCGGAATGGCCACCGAAGGGACTCTGCGCAAAAGTTCCCGGTAAGTCCATCCAAACATATACCACTTTCTCAGGTAGTCTAAGGCGGCTTTTTTTAGCGGACTTCTCTGTACTCCGTATCCACCAACTCCTTCGTAAATTTGGTCCCCTGAGAAAAATAAGAAGTCAGGTTGCTGCAAGGTCACACTGCGGACAAGGTCACTGTTGGGAAAGCCCAGATCATTATTCCCGGTAAAGGCTGCTACTACCACAGATTGCTTATCAGTGGGTTCTTTGGGTATCACTCCTTCAAAAAAGTGATCCGTAAGGTGGTCGTCAGATGTGGCCATCTTATAATGAATGCGATAGGACTTGTCCTCAGTGAGGGTGGTCAAATTTTGTTTAAAGGTGGCCGTACGTGAAATGGGATTTATTGAAGCTTCATCGATATCGTTCCATTGTCCAAGATCATCTTTCATTTGGAGAACGATCTCTTGGGGGTCATTTTCTCCTATAGGGGGCATTTGGGCAGTTAGTTTCAGTATCTTCTTGCTAACGGTAAATTGAGTAAATAAAATTGGCCCAAAAGTCCTTTCAGGATAATGTTTCAATTTTGATCCGCTTATCTCCCAGTCGGTAAACCAAAATCTAAAATTACCGGTTCTGCTGGTATTAGCTTCAGTCCCCCAGTCGGGATATTCAATATACTTTCTTTGATTATTTACCTCTAGTGGAGCGGTGGCACTGCAAACCAGGGCCAAACCCCCTTCCAGCCAATGAGCGGCTACCTGGCTTCGGCCATAATCTGCCAATAGCTGCTTGTTTTGGTCCAGTACTTCCAGATCCACATCATACAGACCTTCACTGTCCGGCTGGGCGGTAATAACCAGTGTCAGGGCTGAATCATAGATATTTATTTCAGGTGCGTCTGGATCAACAAATCCAATAAAGAGTTTGCCTTCGGAGGTAATTCCCATGGGCATGCCTTCACCCCTGACAGCGTTGTCCCTGTAATCGTCAAACTCACCTTTAACACCCACTTTAAAACCAATCCATCCCTTAGAAAGATCTGTTTCCAGAGAACCAATAGTGACCTTCATTCTTACACTTCCAGAGGTGGAATCAAGCTGGTGGGTAAGTAAGAATAGATTGCGGTCCCCTCCACTGGTAACACACTCAACCCGTCCGTTATTTAATTCCCAGTCCTGCATAGGGTTTGCCCAATATTCAGGCCCTATCCATACCCTGTTGGAGTTTGGCCACTTACTTTGAAAAACCACTGATTGGTTAGTAGTGTTACATTGTATCAGGCTGGATATAGCCAATAGGAAAAAGAGTGGCCTCAATACCATCATTATATTATTGTTAATTTTTAATTAAGCTTGGCCAATTTCCGATGAAATAAAAATCAAGGCATATTTTTTAGCTGAACGGCAGTGTCCGTACGCTGAACGACGCTAAATGTAAAATCAAGCAATTTAGCTTTGTTTAATGGTAGTTTGGCTAATATTTTTTGCTCGGAGGTAAATGGGCCTACTTTTAAGACTAAAAGTACGCCATGTATCTCGGAATTGACATAGGAGGAACTACCACCAAAATGGGTCTCATGGAGGCCTCGGGTACTCTTATATCTGAAAATTCCTTTAGAACCAACGCGTATTCCGATGCCAATCAGTTTCTTTCAGCTCTGGAAGGAGAAATAATCAGAATGGTTACCCTGGTTGGAGATCAGTTAAAAGGAATTGGGTTAGGTGCCCCCAGTGCAAACTATCATACTGGTATTATTGAAAATGCCGCCAACCTGGGCTGGAAAGGACAACTTGATATAAAACGACACTTGGAAAATATTATGCACTGTCCGGTCTCTGTTACCAATGATTGTAATCTTCCGGCAATTGGGGAGATGACCTATGGAGCAGCACAGGTAATGCAGAACTTCGTTACCGTTAGTTTGGGTACAGGTCTGGGTTGTGGCATCGTGGCCAATGGCAAGCTAGTGGGAGGACATCATGGAATGGCCGGAGAGCTAGGCCATGTAAATGTAAAACCCAATGGTAGAAAATGTGGTTGCGGACGTCGGGGATGTCTTGAAACCTATGTTTCTGCTACTGGATTAAAACGGACACTTTTTAAGTTGCTGGCTGATTATAATGGTGGTCATAGTGAATTGGAAGAGTGCACTTTTGAAGAGCTTACTGCTGAGAAAATTACCGAATCTGCAGGTAGAGGAGACCATATTGCCCGGAAAGCGTTTGAGTACACGGCCCGGATTTTGGGTTTGAAGTTGGCCGACCTCCTATTAATTACTGATCCTGAAGCTATTTTCCTGGTAGGAGGAATGGCCCAGGCAGGTGAACTTTTGTTCAAGCCTACCCGGGAAGCCATGAATGCTTGTAAACTAAGTACTTATGACAGTGATGTTGAAATACTAGCTTCCAATCTACCACCCGGAAAGTTATCAATCCTGGGCGCCTGTGGGTTAATTCTAAATGCAGAGGAGCCAGGGAGTAGATACAGACACGTTACTTTATTAGAGCAAAAATCAAAAGAATATGGAAAAGATTTTAGTAGATAAAGATTCTTCTTTGCGCAGTCTTGAACACAAAGATTGTGGCAGGGATGAATCAACCCGTTTCGAAAAAATACATACCGAAATATTCGATACCTCAAAGGAAGCGTCTAAGGCAATTGCCGCGGAAATTGCTGAGCTGATCGAAAAAAAGGAAGCTAAGGGAGAAAAATGCGTACTTGGCCTGGCCACTGGCTCTTCCCCTTTGGGAGTTTACAAGGAATTGGTTCGACTTCATAGGGAAGAAAGTCTGAGCTTTAAAAATGTCATTACCTTTAATCTTGATGAATATTATCCAATGGAACCAAAGGCATTGCAAAGCTATGTGCGTTTCATGGATGAGATCCTGTTCAATCATATTGATATTGATAAGGGGAATATAAATATCCCCGACGGCACCCTGGATCAGAGTCGGGTGGGGGAGTTCTGTGCCAATTACGAACAAAAAATTGATTTCTATGGTGGCTTGGATCTCCAAATCCTGGGGATTGGAAGGACCGGTCATATTGGTTTTAACGAACCGGGGTCACATTATAATTCGCCAACCCGGATGGTAACACTTGATTATCTCACCAAAACTGATGCAGCCAGTGATTTCTTCGGAATGGACAATGTTCCCAGAAGGGCCATCACTATGGGAGTTGG
>QIEB01000175.1 GCA_003229495.1 Flammeovirgaceae bacterium | reverse complement strand
CGTTGCTGGTCCCGGGCGCATAGCACCAGATGAACACCTTCTTCTGCCAAAGCTTTGGCCACTGCCAGGCCTATGCCCACGCTGCCTCCGGTAATTACTGCTATTTTATCTTTGAGTTGTAAATCCATAAGATTCAGTTTTGAACGGCAAGTATCAAGCTAATTGTTGATTGCCAATATACCAATTATTAATAGTTAATTGTGCATTGTTAATTAATCATTGTCTAGGGGCAAATTTTCCATCAAAAACCTGATTTGATTCCCTCCCATTATTTTTGCTACTTCACCCTTGGTAAATCCAGCCTTTAGCAGTGCATCGGTAAGCACCACAATTTCTGAAGCATCGAATAATATATGGGTAGCTCCGTCAAAATCTGATCCCAATGCAACGTGGTCAATGCCGGTTATACTTACTGCGTGCTGAATGGCCGTCACAATACTTTCTATCCGTAGATCCCCCACCACATCATCCCAAAAACCTATTCCGATCAAGCCGCCTTTACCGGCTATTTCTTTCAACCCCCCGTCACTTAAATTTCGGGGTATGTCCACGGTCCCCTGAACACCGGTATGTGAAACCACCACCGGCCGCTCAGTAAGTTCAAGCACATCAACGATCAGCTTGGGTGAGGCATGGGCCAGATCGATGATTAAGCTCATTTTGTCCATTTCTTGTACCACCTGCCGGCCAAATTCAGTAATACCTCCTTTGTTAACTCCTCCGGATGAACCACCCAGTTCATTATCAAAAAAATGGGTCAATCCCATGATCCGGTATCCGGCATCATAGAATCGTTGTAAATTTCCTATGTCACCTTCCAGTGCATGCAGCCCCTCAATAGACAGAATGCCCCCAACTTTGGGCCCATCGGCTTCCAGTTCTTTCAGGAATTCTCCTAATTGGGTTGAGGAGCAAATGATCTCCAGTTTACCTCCGGAGGCTGCCTCAGCCCGGTGTAGTATTTCAGACTGATGCAGCGCTCTTTCGGACAAACTGAACCAGGTTCGTATAGGCCAGCGATTTGCCATAACCAGCAGGGTAACCTGGTCCCAGGTATCTTTGGTTTGGTAGTAGTTGTGACCTGCCGGCATTTTGATCACCGCATCAAATACCTGTATACAGATATTTCCCTCAATTAATCGTGGAATATCAACATGTCCGTGGTCCAAACGAGTCAGCGGGTCGCGGTCCCA
This sequence comes from Flammeovirgaceae bacterium, assembly GCA_003229495.1. Lineage (GTDB taxonomy): Bacteria > Bacteroidota > Bacteroidia > Cytophagales > Cyclobacteriaceae > SZUA-3. Next base: position 678 of record QIEB01000175.1, on the reverse strand, counting down.
AAGAAGGTTGTCAGCATGAAGGTCTGCCAGGTAGATTTGCTTATGGAATTGGAGCACTTCGGGGCTCACCTGAGACACATCTATACCTTCATGAATATTTCTGTCCAAATCGGCCACATGACCGGCAAAGAAGAATATGTAAATGGCCCCAGCTAATAAAAGGCTGCCCAAAAAGATGCCTGTTTTTTTAACCATAAACGGCAGCATCTAAATTTCCTCTTCGAAAGTTCGCGAATTGGCGGGAGGAACCATTCATAATTCCTAATCTGTAATTTCTAATTGATTTACAATTTCCCTGAATTTTCTAACCCTTTTTCCATCAGCAATATCCACTGTATATTCCTCTTCATCGCTGCCCATCCGCACCTGATCTTTATGAAACTGCATTTTACTGGGACGGCTACCGGAGGCTGATGTATGAAACTCTTTAGCCCCGGTATGTTGCAGGATCTGTAAAACATTGTCCTCACTGAAACCTGCGCCCGGCATCACAGAAATCGTCCCCTGTGAAGTTTCCACTAATGATTTAATAACCTCCATCCCCTGGTATGCGGAAGATTGTTGACCGGAAGTCAAAACCCGATCAACCCCTAATGAAATCAAGTCTTCCAGGCTCTTCATGGGATCAGGGGTTAAATCAAAAGCCCGGTGAAAGGTAACTTCCAAAGGCTTGGTGAT
>QIEB01000578.1 GCA_003229495.1 Flammeovirgaceae bacterium | reverse complement strand
GGTAAAGTACTTTCTGTTACCTTTATTTTGATGCTCGTAGAAATAACCTGCGCGGGCAGCAAATAGATCGTTGTACCAATACTCTGCTCCAATGGAGACCATAACCTCTTGCATTTCTTCCTTAAATCCATCAGGTGCATCAGCAAAAGACCCGAACATCCCGGAAATTACCCCCCGGTCTGGATCTTTGCCTTTAGAAATGATAGGATTTCCGTTGGGATCGTATACAATGTCACCATTTTCATCAGTTTCATAAATTGGCGGAGTTGGGACCATTAATTTATTGAAATCCAGTGATAATGTGATGGTATTATATGCATCAAAATTAGCAGTCCAAGCGGTTCCCAAACGCAAATTCGTAGGTAAAAAATCTCTGGTTTCATCGTTTAGGTAGGAAATCTTACCTCCAATGTTGGAGATAGAGCCTGCGAACGCAATGTTGGAGGTACTGGCACCCATCTGTAGGTCCGTTTTGTAATACACTGCAATGTCCCCGGCAACCGACGTTCCTGCCTTGGTGTCACTTCCCAGGGAAGCTATGTTTTGGCTAATATTGCTGTGAATAAACCTTAAGCTAACTCCCACTCCAAGTTTTTCACTTAATTTTCTGGAATAAGTTCCTCCTAAAGACCATTCTCTGGGTCGGACACTGCCTGTTGGAGCACCTATGTCATTGAACAGATCTATATCTCCTAAGTCAAAGTACCGAAGTTCCATCGCCACTGCCTGATCTTCGGACAACTTATAATAACCTGATAGGTAAGAAAGTGACATATCGTTTACGATTTTGCCTAGCCAGGGAGTATAGTTTAATGAAAAGCCTATATTGTTTTCAACAAATGCCAGTTTCCCAGCATTCCAAAATACAGAATTAGCATCAGGACTAATCGCAGCACCGGCATCTCCCATACCAGCAGCTCTGGCATCCGGAGTAATTGACAAAAATCCAACTGCCGTTGTAATCACCCTACGTGTGGTATCCTGTCCTACAAACTGGCCCAAACCATAGTGTATTGAGCCTAATTGCATCAGTCCCAGGAATATACCAAATAAGATTCTTCTATTCATTCAAATACTATTCAGGAATGCAAATTTAATCATTTTATTAATATCATTTTTTTATTTTCGACATTTTTGTCGCCACTGGTCAACGATTTCACCACTACCTGAAATAGATAAATACCGCTATTTAGCTCAAATCCGTTACTATTTGTGCCATTCCAAGTGGTATTATCTATAGAAGACGGACTATTTTCGTATTTAGTCAATATTTGATGGACAAGCTTACCCTGTCTATCAAATATCCGAATTGCTACTTCTAATGTTGCTCCTGGTTGATTGTGGTCAATAAGAAAAGTGGTGGATTCTCTAAATGGGTTTGGATAATTCAATACCTGGTTTAATGTTAGTCTATCGCCGTCAAACACGTAAAAATCCAGGCTGGCATCACTTGAATTATTATACACATCCCAAACTTTTATGGTTATGGTTTGTTTCCCTTCTTCCAAATTATCCATAGGGTAACGCACCCAGCCACTTTGATAAGTATCTACATCAGCTTTGAAAAAATCATTAAGAACAAATTCCTTTGTATAATTTAGTTGTGCTGAGATATCCTGCCCAATTCCAGTGTTTGAGATATTTATTCCGCTTTCGTCAGTAATCTTTGCCAAAAGCACAGTGTTCTCACCAGTAGATCCTCCGTTTACAAACGAAGTATCGTCCATATACAACGTGATCTGAGGAGGGGTATTGTCTAAGGGAGCATTTTTATTACTTCCTCCAATAATAAATGAATTTGTGGCGCCGCCAGCATCTTCTAAGCCACTGGAACTGAGGGCATATAGACTAATCTTCCCTTTTCCTGATTGATA
>QIEB01000216.1 GCA_003229495.1 Flammeovirgaceae bacterium | reverse complement strand
GGTACAAAACTTGGGAAAGTGTGGAATGTATTAAGACGAGTGGTGTATAGGCGGGCTGATGTAATTGTTGTTCTGAATAGCTTAGCGAAAGAATATTTTGAGCAGAGATTTCGTGTTCCTGTAGTTGGTGTTCCTGTAGTTGAAATACCCAACCCGGTTTTTCTTCCAGAGGAGGAAAAAGATGGTGTAAAATTAGAAATACCCGGACCGTATATAATCACAATAGGAAGACTGGTCAAGAATAAAAGAATTGAAGATATAATTAGCGCATTTTCTCAAATAAAGAATGAATATAAGGAGTGGTGGCTGGTAATCGTCGGGGATGGCCCTTTAAAAGAGGATTTGCAGGAGTTGGCAAGAAAGATTGGAGTTGCTGAAAGAGTTGTTTTTACAGGTCTTGTACGCTCGCCTGAGCATCTACTAAAAAATGCCGAAATGTTTGTCTCCGCCTCTATAACTGAGGTGTTTCCGATGGCCATTTGTGAAGCCATGGTATGTGGAACACCTGTGGTGGTAAGAGAGTACAATAAAAGTGTAAGAGATATAATAGTCGACAAGAAAAATGGTGTACTGGTCAGAAATCACTCACTGGAAAATTTGGTAACGGCTATAAAAGATTTAATGGATGACCAGAAACGAAGAAAAGAATTAGGGTTTGAAGCAAAAATAGCCATGCGGAAGTTCGCTCCGGATGTCATCATGTCGCGCTGGACAGAACTATTTCAACAGTTGATCTCCAGAACAGCCCGCAGGTAAAACAATAATAGTGCAGCCAATATTTATTCCAGCCTCATTTAAGGTTTCTTATTTATGAAAATCATGTTTCTTATCCGGTCTCTTGATGTGGGAGGCGCGGAGCGCCAACTTGTTTCACTTGCAAGGGGGTTGCAAGAGACAGGGCATATTGTGTCAGTAGCCGTATTTTATTCAGGCGGCAAACTCGAAGTCGAGTTGGAAGATAGTGGAGTTACAATCCATAGTCTGGAAAAAAAGGGGCGTTACGATATCATTGGTTTTGGAAAAAGAGTTGTTCAACTTTTAAAATCTCAGCAAATTGACATATTTCACAGTTATCTTCCTGGTGCAAACATTATCGCTGTACTTGCAAAACCATTACTTGGTAAAGCACCTGTCGTATTAGCCGTGGCCGCGTCAAATATGGATATGTCTTGTTACGACCGACTAGCACGCTTTACTTACTGGTTGGAAGCACGATTGGCGAGGTTTTCCGATCTGATCATATCTAACTCCAAATCTGGGTTACTATGCGCCGTTCAACGTGGGTTTCCTGAGAATAAAATGATCGTGCTTCCGAATCCACATGATACAGAAAAATTCAAGCAAGATATCGATGGTCGGCAGAGGGTTCGTCAGGAATGGGAAGTAAATGATAAGGACATTCTAATTGGAACTGTTGCACGTTTTGATGCCATGAAGGATCACAGGAACTTTATCAAAGCTGCTGCTCTTTTGTCTAAGGAACGGAAGGATGTACGCTTTATTTGTGTTGGTGACGGCCCGGATGAATATAAACTTGAACTGGAAAACCTGGCGGTCCAATTAGGGGTCAATAAACGGTTTATATGGCCCGGTCCTAGACAGGATATCATCTTTTGGAGAAGGTTTGCCTAATGCTATTGGTGAAGCGATGTCCTGCGGTACCCCCTGTGTCGTGACGGATGTCGGTGATTGTGCCAGAATTGTAGGGGATGCGGGTGAAGTCGTGTCACCAGGGTCGCCACAGGCCCTGGCGGATGGATGGCGTGAAATGATCAGACGGTTAAACTGCGAAGGCGCTGTCGTTGGGCAAAGATCCAGAGAAAGGATAGTAAATAAATTTAGTAAGCAAGAAGCGGTAAAGTTGACAGATATGGAGTTTAGAAAGTTATAGTACAGTTTTCCTGCGGAGGAATAAGATGTTAATCGCATTTATTCTCCTCGCCTTCATCTCAACATTAGCCATAGTGTTTCTGGCGACACGGAATATTTCTAGTTTTGACCCACAGTTTCTGTATGCACCTCAGAAAATATCGAAAGCAATTGTCATGAGAGTGCTTGATAAAATTGAAAGTAATTTTGGTTCTGGGCTTTTGATTCCGCGGATTTCACATATGCCGACCTGTCTCACCCATATTTTGATAAAATCCGCAACGATAAAAGAGTGGCACATTTCTATTCAATTCTTACCGGCACTGTTGATTTTTCTGATGCAATTGATATGCAGGAGTATGTGCGCGATCTTTTTCCACATGGAGCTGAATCTACGGACTATCTACACACAAATGTATTGGAAATGATTGATGCCACAGAACAAGGCGAGAAGTTCTTATGTGGAGATATATCAAAAATGCTTGTTCAGTTAATTCAAGCTGGAGGAACACAGGCAAGAACCGTTGGCCTGCAGGCATCGCATAGCGGTCATGTGGTTGTGGAGCTATGGTCAAATAGATTCAATAAATGGGTGCTTCTGGATCCTGACTATAATGTTCATTATACGAATGCCGCAGGTACACCGCTGTCTGCAATAGAGCTTTACAATATGTCTCAAGATAGTAGAAAAATAAGAGATATTAAGCCTGTTATAGGTAAATCTTCGAATACCATGCACAAAAAGGATAGCAACCTGGTCAAATTATTCTATAAAAATGGATTTGCAGTCAATTTTTATAATAGATGGGTAGAACAGAATCTACCTCGCAGACACCCCGCAAGATCACCGTCAATTATGATGTAGGAAATTCAGCGATTGAGAGGTTTTACTACAAGCATGGCAGTGAAGTTATTACAGATGAAATTTATTCCAAATTATATATGAAGCCTTCTAAATAATTGACCAGGCAGATTCGGCTTAATACATTTTAAGAAAATTTGAATTTATCAACAGATCTTCTGAACAACAGGGTGCAGGTTTGACTGGTATATCGAAGTATAAAAAACATCATCGAGTACAGTAATGTTGCTAGAATATACAGGAACGATATTTCTTATTATTTTTTCCTATGTAATTCCCTTGTTCATTTCCTCTATCAGAAATGACAAGTATCGCCTGGCCGCATTCTATATAGTAATAACTTCACTGCAACTTGTTTCCCTGTTTAATTATTTTATTTTTACCCTTCCGGGTGCAGACATGGACGCCAGTACTTTTAGCGATAATGCCCAGAGTGCGGCCATCGGCGGGGTTGCTCCGACATTCTCTGTAGGTACGGGTATCTACGAGTATATCCTTTTTGTAGGCTATTCTATATTTGGTGCTAATAAACTCGTAGGACAATCTCTAAGTGTACTGGTAGCAGTTGTATCCTGCATTTTTATCCTTAGGATTGCACGTCATTTGAATATTCAGGGTAATCTTGCGACAGTTTTACTAATTATTATTGGACTAACACCATCATTCTTGTTCTATGTATCGCTTACTTTTCGCGAGGCATTTCAATTGTTAGGTTTGGTAGGTGGAATATATTTCGCATACGAAGCATTTTCGAGAAAGTCGCTGGCAAGATTGTTTGTTTCATCGGGATTTTACATTTTTATGGGTATCTTTCACCAGGTTTTGCTTGCTTTGTCATTTACACTGATTTTAATTACATGGATCTTCTATTTCATTCATTCGGGATCTGACAAAAAGGTAATTCTTAGGAGCATATCTATAAGTGCCATAGCCATCCTGGTTGCAGGATATATTATAGTAGTTAACATACCTACTGGTGGAGGAAATGACTATTTAAAAAAACTCGTAGAAAGTGGTGGTGTAGTTAATATGATAGGTACTTACAGGAATAAAATTGAGAATGAGCAACCTAGATCCAGCTATGGCATAAAGATAGATACAACATCGCTCACAGGTATAGGTTATGGATTAGTTCTATCATATGGATACTATCTCTTTGGTCCTGGAATTTCCTCAATTGAAAAACCAATTGACTTGATCCCATTCATGAATGCCTTAGGAAGAATACTGGTTAGTTTGTTCCTGTTATATTTATTGATAAAAAAGGGTCCAATACCTGCCGGCCTGGGTTATTTATTAATCGTATATTTTTCAGTTACTGCAATGTGGTCAATAGGAACTACCAATTATGGACAGGCTTTCAGGCATAATTCTTTGACGGACTGGATACTTGCGGTCGTTCTGGTAATTGGGATACAGGGATTAATTAATTCAAAGAATCGAGCCACGACTCGAACATAAGGACGTCCCAAAGGTGGTATTGCCAATTCCTGTCGCCAGACATATGTTCAGCTAATTTTTCCCGAATTGGTGATGGATTGAAGTATCCTTCCTCACGAAGCCTCTTCTCATTCAGCAATTCTTCCGCCCAATCACGTAAGGGCCCCCGCAACCATGAATCAATGGGTACACCAAAACCCATCTTGGGGCGATTCATCAATTCACTCGGAACATACTTATCCAGTAATCTGCGCAGTATCCACTTCCCTTCGCCGTTTCTTACCTTCATATGTTGTGGCAAGCTCCAGGCATACTCGACCACTCTGTGGTCCAGGAATGGAACCCTTGTTTCAAGACTTACCCCCATTGCCGCTCGATCCACCTTCACCAGAATATCATCTGGCAAGTAACTGATAGTATCCAGGTACTGCATAC
>QIEB01000058.1 GCA_003229495.1 Flammeovirgaceae bacterium | reverse complement strand
GAGCTTTTTTTGGCAAAATTTTGGATGGAGATATAGGACAAATACAATCAATGAATTCCACCCGGTACGGAGGCGAACTATGGTACAAACCCCGTCAGCCTAAATGGGGCCAAATGGAGTACCAATTACGCAACTGGTACTACTACCATTGGCTGTCAGGAGATTTCATAGTGGAAATGCATGTGCATAATCTCGATCTGATGGCCTGGGCCATGGGAAACCGAACCCCCGTAAAAGCAGTCGGGGTAGGAGGAAGACAGGTAAGGGTGAATGAGAAGTATGGTAATATTTACGACCATATTGCAGTTGAATTTGAATACGAAGATGGAGCCAGAGGCTATCACTTTGGGAGACAATACAATGGTTGTTCATCTAAACAGATACTGGATATTGTTGGAACCAAAGGGACAGCGAATATTGATCGGGGCAGAAAACATCGAATTTCTGCCGGCTCTGACTGGGTATATCAGGGAGAGAAGAACAATATGTATCAAACAGAGCACGATGAATTGTTTGCTTCCATTCGCAATGGCAAGCCCACCAATGATGGAGAGTGGATGGCCAATACTACCATGATGGGTATTATAAGCAGAATGGTAGCCTATAGTGGGCAAACCATTTCCTGGGAGGAAGCCATCAACTCTAAAAAGACCTTTGGTCCATCAATAGACCAATATGCATGGGACTTGGAATGGCCCAATGGAGATATAGCAGTTCCGGGAACCACTCAGGTACTTTAATAAGATCATGTTACTATGATTTTTAAATTGCACCGTCCAGTTCTCTTCATGGCAATAACAATGCTTCCGCTTACTTTCCTGGGTCAGGATGAGGCTTTTGAATTTGAGTTTGGAGAAGAATCAAAGTGGACGGATCTGATGTCTCATGAAGATGCTGACCGCCGCGTGATTACTTGGGTCAATGTTAATACCACGGAGGAAACCTGGGCCAATAATGAAGAAGGTGTTGTGTGTTTTGGGAACCCAATCGGGGTAGTAAGATCTGAAAAACAATACCAGAACTTCCTAATGCATATTGAATGGATGCATATAGAGCCAGGAGGCAATTCAGGTACATTTGTTTGGAGTCAGGCGGTACCCGGGGAAAACAGGCTGCCAGACGGGGTTGAAGTGCAGATGCTGGAATTGGAATGGGTCAATTTAAATACCAGGGATGGTAAGAAACCCCCGGAAGCCTATGTACAAGGAGAGCTCTTCGGAGTAGGAGGTGTGCAGATTGTACCTGATAATCCCAGAGGGGTAAGAAGTAAATCAATTGAAAATCTCTGTAAACCACGTGGTGAGTGGAATACTTATGATGTGGTTTGTGTGGATGGAGTAATAAAACTATCTGTAAACGGCACTTTTGTAAACGGTATTAGTAAGTCGAGCCAAAAAAAAGGGCATATATGTCTGGAATCAGAAGGGGCTGAAATACATTTTAGAAATCTGCGGGTAGTTGAGTTGCCAGATAACTCAAAGAAATGATTAGTAGCAAAAGATCTGAGAGCTAAGATCTCAGATCTTTTAAAATTTCCCAGACCAAATCCGGCTCAAATCCCTTGGACATCATATACTGAGCTACTTTGTGCTTTCTTATATAGGGATCCGAAACGCTCGCCGACAGCCACTTTTTATCCACCAGATGTTTTAAAATGTTTCGATACTCGTCATTTGAGATAGTCTCTAAAGCATTGGCAATGCAATTTGGATTAATCTCATATTGTTCTAACCCCATTCTTATTCTAATTTTACCCCATTTCTTTAGTCGAAACTTGCCGTGAGCATATGACATGGCAAACCTATTTTCATTCAGGAAACTTTCACTGATTAATTCCTCTAAAATTTGCTCAATCTCATCACCGATCAATCCGTAGTC
>QIEB01000655.1 GCA_003229495.1 Flammeovirgaceae bacterium | reverse complement strand
CTTCGATCAATATAAAATATCCCGGCGAACTAGCAACTACCGACCTGGTAGCTCTTATGGAGCACCCTAACCAGTGGTGGCGAATAACCGCCCAGCGACTGTTGATGGAAAGGGCTGATACCTCGGTTTTGGGGGCACTTAGGGAGATGGTTATAAACAGCGAATTACCATTGGCACGTTTACATGCCTTATACTCTATTAAAGCTTTGGGTGGTATGACCAGGGAACTGGCAGAAATGGCCATGGAGGATGCACATCCTCAACTGCGGGTGCGTGGGCTCCAAATATCTGAATTTTATCCTGAGCTTTTACCGAAAATGTTAGAACTGACCAATGATAAAGATATCCGTGTTATATTTCAGGCTGCGTTAAGTATAGGTAATTTTAGTGGGATTGATGTTCGTAGGACCCTGGCGCAGGTATTAACCAAATATGAAGGAGATCCATGGTTCCAAAAAGCTGTACTTAGCGCCCCTGAAGGCCGTACAGGTACTTCGGAATCAGAATGAAGGCTTAATAAGATATCAACAAATAAATTTAAAACAATGACAAGGAATACGCGAAGACATTTTGTCAAACGATTGGCAAGTGCATCTGCTGGAGTTGCAGCTCTGGGAAGCAGCTCTAATTTGCTTGCAAAGAGCTATTCGCAAATTATAGGTGCAAATGAAAGGATTAGATTGGGTGTGATTGGATGCGGAGGTATGGCCAATGGTCATATGGATGCAGTTTTAAAAATGAAAGAATCCGACAATATAGAAATTACTGCAGTTTGTGATGTTTACTCCAAGCGGTTAGACCTAGCTAGGGAAAAGACCAAAGCAACAGCAATCAAGGACTATAAAAGTTTACTGGATTCAAAAGAAATTGACTATGTGCTGATAGCTACCCCTGAACATTGGCATTATCAGATGACCCTGGATGCGATTGATGCCGGTAAGCATATTTATGTTGAAAAACCCATGACCCATACTATTGTACAGGCCAAGTCCATAGTCGAAAAAATGGCTGAAAACAATCTAAAGTTACAAGTCGGAGTGCAGGGTATGTCAGACGATTCTTATGAGGCAGTTCATAAATTGATTCAGGAGGGAGTTCTTGGAAAAGTTGTCATGGCCCACATTGACTACTCACGAAATTATGTCGATGATTTCTGGGCTAGTCCAATTGATAGTGATGCCAGGCCGGGTGTCAATCTCGATTGGGAAGCATGGCTTGGCCCTGCCCCAATGCAAGCCTGGGATCCCAGACGATATTTTCAGTGGAGGCGATACTGGGACTATTCAGGTGGTGTTGCTACTGATTTGTTCATACATCGTATAACCAGGATTATTAAAGCACTTGGACTAACCTTTCCGGACTATGTTGCTGCCTCCGGAGGTACCTGGAACTATGTGGATAGTGTAGCTGAAATACCAGATACTTTCAATATGATGTTGGATTACCCTGAAAAAACCACTGTTATGGTGGTGGCATCGATGGCCAATGATACGCCAATAAGGCATGTGATTAGGGGTCATAAAGCAACCCTGGAATTTACCAGTGAGGGATTTACCGTTACTCCTCAGAGAGCAACTAACAAAGCAGTGATTAGTAGTGCCGGAGAAGGTGTAAAAGGGGAAGCATTGTATACCCATAAGAAATCTGGTGCCGAGGATGTCACTTTACATCACCGAAACCTGCTGGCAGCAATTCGCAAAAATGTACCCCTGAAATGTGATCAAAACCTGGGATTCTACGGGGTGGTTGCTTGTATGATGGGTGTACAATCATTTCGACAAAGAGCGTACCTTAAATGGGATGCTCAGGAGCAAAGTGTATCCAAGTAGGTACGGAATTTATCTTAAGTATATAAATACCTAAATGTACCGCACACATTT
>QIEB01000102.1 GCA_003229495.1 Flammeovirgaceae bacterium | reverse complement strand
AACTGATGGTTCCACTAGCAGCATCAAAGTTCAATATCTGTACATTTCTATTACTGTTTTGGGGAGAAACTGCAATCTTGCCACCGTCCATGGAGGTATAGGCAAAGTTGGCAGCCACCAATGGAGCTGCGCCTTGCGGACTCATATCAAAGGACTGAGGGATTCCTATCCCTGCTGTTGATACCTCTGTTACCCGGTAAACAGTTGTGCCATAATCCTGAGTGACTATCCAGCACCCGGTAAGTGTGGGATTGGGGATCACAACCATTGCTTCAGAAGTATTTCCGATTCCGGTTTTTCCGATTCCGGTTGCCATGTTAGTCATTCCAATTACGCTCCCCAAATTTGGAGCAAACATACCCGCATTGCCAGGCAACGACATATCTACTACCGAATACTCTACATTACCAGGATTGGTTTGGTTGGCGGAGTTGGTAAAAATGAAATATTGAACGCTGTCATTGGGATCTGGACATATTCCTGCTTGTTGATTTGACGAACTAATCCCATTCAGCCCCATGCCATTTACCATAATATTATGAGAGGCATCAAAAACCGAAAGACCGTCTGTATAAAACAAAACATCTCCGGTCAATGGGTCCGTTGCTACCGCACTGCCACCGCTGCCATACGGTGTACCCTGAATATCTACCCACATGGGCTCATTGTCAGATTTATTGAAGATAATGGCGTCTGCAGAGTTACCAAAAAACCAGTTGTGACGAGAAAAATTTTGTGCAGACAAGGGGCACTGAAGTGCCAAAAAAAGGATTAGGGGAAGATATTTAGCTATGCGCTTTACCATATTGGAACAAGGCAATTAGGGTCAATATAGTTCTTGGTACCGGCTGCGGTACCGGCTGCAAAATTTGAACCATTCTTTAAGTAAACTTGTAATATCGTAAAATATTTGATCATATTTCATGATTTTAATACAAAGACGGGCAAACTGGCGTTTAGGGTTGAGAGAGTTGATGATATATTAATTATATTGCCAAGTTGGTATAATTGTGTGGCCTGAATATTGCTAGAAGTTGAGTGCTATATGAGAAATTTAGTGTGTGGTTTTCTGTTAACCTTGGCAGTGAGTGTTCCTATAAAAGTGGAAGCGCAAGACCCCCAATTCAGCCAATTTTACGCTGCACCTTTGTATTTAAACCCTGGATTTGCCGGAACTACCCCTTATATCCGGGCAGGAGCTAACTTTCGAAGTCAATGGCCTTCGCTTGATGCACAGTTTACTACCTACTCGTTTTACATGGATTATTTTGCTGAAGAATATAACAGTGGATTGGGGTTGTTGATCACTACCGACAAAGAAGGCCTTGCTAATTTGACATCAACCAGTGTAGCCTTGCAATATGCCTATGAGCTTCACATTAGTGAAAAGTTGACTTTCAGACCAGGAGTGCAAGTAGCTTATGTATTAAGGGACATTAATTTCAACAAACTCACATTTGGCGACCAATTTGATGAAACAGGATTCATCAGTCCCACCAGTGCGGAACAGTTCAATACCGGGGAAAATGTAGGCTTTGTGGATTTTTCTTTTGGCGGGTTGCTTTTCTCAAAGAACTTTTGGTTTGGAGTGGCGGCTAATCATCTAAATACCCCCAATCAATCATTGGTCGATGGAGATAGTGAATTGCCAATCAAGTATAGTATTCATTCCGGATACCGATTGCCATTGCCAACCAGTTCGGGAAGCAGGGGATTCAATGCAGATGGAAAAGAACGCAGCATAACCCCAAATTTTCAGTACAAAAGACAAGGAGAATTTGATCAATTGGAAATTGGCACTTACCTGACCTTTGAACCCATTGTTTTTGGAATGTGGTACCGTGGGATTCCTATTCAGCAGGAGTTTGAAGGGTTCAATGACAAAGAGTCCATTATTTTTCTGGTGGGCCTGACCGCAGATAATTTGAATATTGGATATAGCTTTGATTACACAATTTCCGAGCTGGAAATCGCCAGCGGCGGGGCTCACGAAATATCAATTTCCTATCGGTTCCCACCAGATCCAAGGCGGCCACCCAAAAATATCCGACAAATACCTTGTCCTAAATTCTAGTTAATTTCACCAATAAAACTGATTCTGCCAGTGGATGCTGATTTGATATTAAAAATCATTATAGGGATAATTCTATTCAATTACCTGTGGGAACAATTTCTGGATTATCTCAATCTTAACCATCAAAAGGAGCATGCGCCCCGGGAACTACAGGACATTTGTGACCATGAAACTTACCAAAAGACCTTGTCTTATCACCGGGCCAAAACTAATTTTGGGTTCCTGTCCTCTGCTGCAGGGTTTCTGGTGGTAGTTGGTCTCTTGATCACAGGGTCACTAGGTGAATTAGACCTGTGGTTGAGACCGTATTTTTCCTATGAAATTGCTCTTGCATTGAGTTTTTTTGGGATACTTTATTTGTCAGCTGATATCTTGAGCATTCCCTTGCAGTGGTATAGTACCTTTATCCTGGAAGAAAGATTCGGGTTTAATAAGACTACGGGTCGAACATTCTGGCTGGACAAATTGAAGGGGTACCTGGTGACACTAGTTTTGGGAGGCCCAATAATTTGGCTGCTGTTGTATCTAATTGATCAACTTGGAGGAGGATTTTGGCTTTACTTTCTGATAGCTATTTCAGGATTCTCACTGTTTATTAACATCTTTTATACCAGTTTGATCCTGCCACTGTTCAATAAACTAACTCCACTGTCTGATGGAGA
>QIEB01000268.1 GCA_003229495.1 Flammeovirgaceae bacterium | reverse complement strand
ACACCATTCATGGTTTCCTGGTACTTTGAATTGGACTCTCTGCCTGTGGTATAACTAATGCCTGCTGCTGCCATAAGATCACCTTCGTAGGTGGCATCAATGAACATTTTCCCATAATACTCTTCCCCTGATATCATTTTAATAGAAGTGATTTTGCCATCGAGTTTAGTAACTCCACCTGCTCTGTCGAGCTTTTTGTTTAGTACTAATTCAATGTCTTCCCTTTTTATAAAATCCTCATAAACGCTGAGGGCTGCTGAAGGCTCAAATGTCCACATGGCTGCCTCTTCCTTTTCAGTTCTGGTTTGGCCCCCATCCAGGTATTCTTGACTTTTTTGCCACTTCCAGTTTTCCTGATGGTCGTAATACTCTTTTATTCCTTCATAAAACTCACGGGATATACCACCTATGGCTACTTTATTACCGATATCTGTTTGACCAAGTCCCCCGGTGGTCAACCCACCGATCCGGGTACTTGGGTGGATTAAAACCACGGACTTGCCCATTCTTTTGGCCTGGATTGCTGCCGCAATACCGGCTGAAGTACCACCATATATTACCAGATCATAATTGTTCTGTATTGATTCATGCTGGCAGCTACTACTAAATATCGTAATGGAAAAGAGGCAAAAGATTAAAAATCGCATAGTTACAAAATTTCAGTTTCAAAGTCCCACCGCATATCTTCATCCAAAGGATAGATAGGCCTATTTATATTTTGATAAGGCAAATTTTCGAGCTCCTGATTTGCAAATCCAGGAGTAAGGGCCATTATAGCCATTGGAGCAATATCTCTCAGGCCTTGAAATAAGTACCCAAGCTTGACAACTACTATTTTATAGTCGAGTGGGTTCAGTCCTATTTCTTCAAAATCTTGCGGCGAGGTGAATGGCCTCCGGTCAGTAAGCAGTACCAGGTCAATGCCATCTAATGCTATTACCGCGGGCTTTTTCCCGGTTAATGAATCATAATTTGAGACCATCTTAACTATTCCTGTTATCTCCAACGGTTTACTAAATACCGTATCCACCTTACCCCCGATGGTAATAGTAACTTCATTGCCAACACCAGCCTCATCGCAGCTCTGAACAGCCTGTGGATCAACAATTCCTGCCACAATAGTATTCCGTACACTCTGGGAAATTAGGTATTCAAGAACCAGTGTATTGTCCCCGGCTGCACCAGCGGAAATATTATCCCCCGAGTCAGTTATAAATACCGTCGATTCTTTCGATTTAAGCGCTGTCTCTACCGCTCCGCTAATATTATCCGTTGGCACGTCGAATTGCAGCTCTTGTCTTTTTTCCCAAAGCTGTGTTGCCAATCGTTGTAACTCTTTCTGAGCGGTGCTGAGATACGATTTATCCTGAGCTACTACCTGTATACTCATTCCTGCCCGGGGAACGTCAGTCCAGGGCATTCCCACAAATATCGAAGCATCCAGAAGACCCTCTTGTTTAGCAATTTGCGGGAGCTGCTGGTAAAGAGATTTAAGGGGTTCTGCGGCAGTAACACCTTTTTCACCAGGGATGAGAATGGGCAGGTTAATATGAGTGACTATCGGTTTCCAATGGTTTTGCAAGGCGCTTACCAGCAGCTTGACTGCCCTTAACCTGGTTTGGGCATTGTCCACATGTGGAGCGGTACGATAAGCGGTTAATATATTCAGGCTGCCAGCAAATTCTGAAGATATATTACCATGTAGATCGAAGCTACCACTAATTAATACCTCACTTCCTACTTCCTTTCGGATGGACTGAATAAAATCCAACTGAGCATCAGGGTACCCATCGACGTGAAGCGCCCCATGCATATCAAGGTAAATACCATCTAGGGTGCCGGCGTTTCGGATTCCCGAAATAATCTCGGACTTAAATGATTCGTAGGTGTCCTTAGCGACCACACCGG
>QIEB01000656.1 GCA_003229495.1 Flammeovirgaceae bacterium | reverse complement strand
CGCGGGATTACTGTTGTGTTTACTTGGCCGGGAGTAGCAGGTATGCGAGTTAACCCGACATGTAGGTCAGTTACTGGTGGCGGTATACTTACCACGATGCTATCTGCTGAATAATATCCTGACGCTTCAACGTGCACGCGATAGGACCCCGCCAGAACGTCCCATTGGTACTCACCATCTGCACCAGTGATCTGTGGGTTCTCATCTGATTGAGCTATCGGCGGCGTTTCGCCTGTTGGCACGTTCTCCCAGCCACCCGTTCCATCTGGGCGCTGCAACCACACCGTGGCATTTGCAATGCGCTCACCAGTATCGACATCGTAGATGTAGCCTGCCATGTAACTTTTTCACGTCTCATGTAACACACTTCACTCTTCTAAATGTGCAGGTTTATCCCATCCACCAACTCGTGCCAGCAATTCCCCACGGGGTGACATTCGTGGGTTACCATTCCCCCGGGAAGTCAAATCTAGTCAAAGCTTATTGGTGGTCTTTTGTCAGTGAGTAATAACAGGTAACCATAGGTCCTCGTATAGAATCTGAAAAACCCTGCCACGAAATTGTGGATGCCCTGGTTTCTCCTGCCAAGAATCAGTATATGGAACCACTGGATAAAGATGCCGATATTTGCCACAATCGCCAGAACCCCCAGTACAATCAACAGGACAAACCCGTAGAGCCATCTTATTATCAAAACTTCCAGCCTGGACGCCTTTTTTTCATATTCTATGTCGATTTTTACAGGATATTCCCCCATAACATCACTCTCCTCGAATTGAATAATGATTTAATACAACCAATATTATCCCGACTCACATAAAAAGATTACTGGCACAGGATGCTAGTTTCTAGCCTGCCGTGTAACTTCCTCACATTCGATGTAATCGCCCCCGGCAGGCTCACAAACGAATGGTATCGGCAAAGAACGGGCAAAACTGCCATGTTTCCACCTCATCAAATTTTGGATGCCATCTCCTCGAGGACTTCAAGCATCTTTCCCTGTCCCTCGACTAAAATATCCTGCGTGTCCAGCTTCCCATCTTTTCAGTGTCTTCAGTGTCCTCAGTGGTCAATCAACGCCAACAAACGGATGAAGTTCTACTAAACGCCTCAAAAAGCTAAATTTTTTCGAGAAGCCTGTGTAATTCCTCACGAGAAATTTCTGCATCTCTCATTATTTTTCTAAAAAGCCCTTTTCCTATTTTCCTGCCAGAATGTAGTGGGACCGTAACCCTCCTCCCTGCATAATCTTCAAGTTGTACGTGACTCCCCTTCTTCCTTTTTATCTCAAAACCCTTTTTATCCAAGATTTTTATCACTTCTTCAGCCATCAATGACGGTAATTTCATTCCATCACAACTTCTATTTTCTGCACGGCTACAATCTCTTTGTTCAAGGGTTCTATCTCTTTTTCAGCTTCCAGACACATCTCTATTACTTCTTTTATATCTCCCAAGACTTCGTCAATGGTTTTACCCTGAGTATAGCATCCCTTCAGGTCAGGAACTTCAGCAACGTAAAAGCCATCTTCATCTTTTTCGACTATTACAGTGAATGTGTGTCGTTTCATAATAGGAAGTTACATCTTGAACTACTATAAATGTTATTAAACAGGAATGTTGTTCCATTATAGAGGCTGTTGACCCTCTGCCGGTTTTTGGAAATGTTTACAAGGTTATGAAACAGAAAAATTGGTGTAAATGATATGGCTGAACTTGGAGACCTGCTAAAAGCTGTTAAAGAACTCGATAGAGTAGTGGTCAAAAACTTAGATTTCCATGGATTTTGAGATAGTGCCGATGTGGGTATTAAAACTATGGTCGAATCTATAATATAGAATATTTTTCAGTCGAGAATATAGACGTCATTATTAATTATGTAGAATTAGGAGTGTAGTCAATGAGTGATAAC
>QIEB01000234.1 GCA_003229495.1 Flammeovirgaceae bacterium | reverse complement strand
CCCTCATCCCTCATCCCTCATCCCTCGTCCCTCATCCCTAATTAAATGTTTCGGCAGATCTTTCACATTTTCACAACACAACTGCTCCATGGTTTGCTGGAATTGTGCTTTTAGCAACGAGATAGTGTGGTCGCCACCCGCTTTCCCTAATGCGCTCACTCCATACATAAAACTGCGGCCCATAAAAGTGAAATCTGCTCCACAAGCAACCGCTCGGGCCACATCCGGACCTGACCGGATACCGCTGTCCATCATGACGGTAATCTGATCTCCATATTTTTTGGCCAGCTGCTGCATGGGTACTATGGTAGACTGACCTGAATCCAACTGTCGGCCACCATGGTTTGACACTATGATCCCGTCCAATCCCAGGGCGATGGCTTTCTCAGTGTCCTCCTCACTAACCACTCCTTTTATCACCAATTTTCGTTTCCAAATGTCCCTTATTCTGGCCACTCGCTCTTCATCCAGCCAGCCGGAAAAGGTTTCATTCATGTATAATCCCAGGTTTTTAAGATTTAAGCCTTTTGGCATGTAACGTTTCATGGTGGCAAAATTTGGACTCCCGGCTAACAGGGTGTTCAACGCCCAATGCGGTCTGCCCATAATCTGCAACATATTTCTGAGTGACATGTCCGGGGGCATGGCCAGGCCATTTCTAATATCCCGTGGTCGGAAACCAAAAACCGGCACGTCGGTGAGGATCACCAACACCGGACACTGGGCCTCATCCACACGTCTCAGCAGATCGTTTCGCATTTCTTCCTTAGCGGGGTGGTAAAGTTGAAACCAGGCATTTCCTTCAGTGATTTCGGATATTTTTTCGATGCTGCAGGTACTTACAGTACTTAATATGAAAGGTACATTATGTTTATAAGCAGCCTTTGCCAGTATTTCAGGGGCCTTCGGCCATATCAATCCTTGCAACCCAATGGGAGCTACTCCGAAAGGAGCATCATAAAAGTGACCAAAAAGTTCAGTTTTGGTATTCGACTCCACATGGGGAACCAGATACTGTGGCATTAACTCAACTTCCTGAATATCCGAACGATTTTTTTCAAGGTTAATGTCCTCATTACATCCCCCGTCCAGGTACTCAAAGGCGAACCTGGGAATCTTCTTTCTCGACTTTGCCCGAAGGTCATCTATGCTGGGGTATTGTCTATTGTAGCTTAGCTCCATGTATTCGTTAAGTATTATCGCTTGACTCTAAACTTCTATATTACCAACCACCTGAGAATTTACAAAATGACTAAGAATCTTTATTTTTTGTACTTGATTTTCTTAATATGATAAATAACTCAATTCAAACAACATGAAACTAATATCTACCCTTCTATTCATAGCATTTTATATATCTGCCTATAGCCAGCATCGCATGACTCCAGAGCTATTGTGGGGCCTTAACCGTGTCGCCGCTGTTGGGCTTTCTGATGATAAGTCCAAAGTGGTTTTCTCTGTAACTCGCTATAAAACAGCTGATAATACTAAATCCACCAAGCATTATATGGTACCTTTTGATGGTGGGGATGCCATAATCATAGACGACTATAATAAGCTGGTCAGGGACGCTGACCTTTCTCCGGATGGCAAACACCTTTTGAGCGTGAAAAAAGTGAAGGTGAAGGAGGTGTCTGGGTCTGATTATTATCCTGAACTTGACAAATCAAATGTGCAGATCTATGACAATCTCAATTATCGGCATTGGGACCAGTGGGAAGATGGCTCGTATAGTCATGTTTTTGTTCACCCTGTAAATGATGGAAAGCCTGCAGCAGGATTAGACATAATGGTCGACCAACCATATGACTGTCCGCAACAACCCTTCGGCGGCGGCGAAGACTATATCTGGAACCCTGAAGGGACCCAGGTTCTGTATGTAACCAAGAATAAGTACGGCACCGAATATGCGGTCAGCA
>QIEB01000526.1 GCA_003229495.1 Flammeovirgaceae bacterium | reverse complement strand
ATTGCCACCTACGTTTTTCGATGCCCAAAAAGTCATTTTGGAAGTTAATGATCTGAGAGGTGACTTGATATTTGAATTCCCCTAATATTTCAATGCTAAACCATTGCAGAAACTGATGGTTAAAGCTTAATCTGGGTTCAAATATTAATTCGTCAAACTTCTCCAAATAGTTGATCCTGGCCCCTATGTTTAAGTTGCTAAGTCTATTTGGAGAGATCAACCCAATTTCCGTAAACACCCCATGTGTTCTTACAACTTCAGCCTCTAACTTTCTAAAAATGGGGTCGTCCACGTCATCCAGGTTAGTGACCTTAGTTTCTACAAACTGATAACCATTAGTCCATTGCAGTCGATCCCGAAGTTGATAGTTACTTAATACTCTTATTCCGGTTTCAGAAACCTTGTTTTCTTGCAGGAAGCGCTGATTATCAAGTATATTGGCATTTATTGCTTTTAGTTTATAGTCCGTTTCATAGATATTTATGGTGGTACTATGTCGATCATTCCATGTTCTCTGATAAGACAAGCCACCGGCAATGCTAGTTTGGTTTAAGCTACTTTCTTTGGATATTTCCTGACTATCGATCACCGCATTTTCGTTGAATAATAATTCATTGCCAGCGGTAATAAAATTTAAGCGAAACTCGTCTTTGTCAGATGGTTTATAAATCCAGCGAAGTGAGGCGTCATAAAAATCAAAATTAATATCGGAGTTGACTACATCGGAGGTATCGGACTCTATTTCCGTATTCTGGGTAATACGATCGAAATATTCGGAATAAGTGGGGGTTTCTATTAATTCACTGATCGATTTTCTGGCAGCTATCTGAACTGAAGAATTTTTTCCCACAGGGATATCAAGAAAACCGCCTACATCAATAAAGTTAATCCCTGCATTTCCTTGAAATTCATGATTAAGGCCTTGTTCGGTTTTCATGTCTATAGTCCCCGAAACACCATCCGAGTAGGCTGCAGGGGTTCCATTTTTCCTTAATGATACGCTTTGGGTAATTTGTGGATTAAACATAGAGATAAGACCAAAGAAATGCCCTGACTGATACATTTTTATGTCATCCCATAATAGTAGGTTTTGGTCGTGACTTCCTCCCCGGATATTGAGGTTGGAAACTGTTTCACTAACGCTTAAAATACCGGGAAAAGCCTGGACCGATTGCAGTACATCCGATTCAATGAGTCCCGGTAGAATGCTGAATTTATCGAAGTCTATTTTAAATGACCCATTGTTTAGTTTATCGATACCTCTTATCAGATAATCACTGAGTATAATCTCGGGTAAGATCTGTTGGTCCATTATAAGGTAGATGTCATTGCAAGTTCCAGATCCTGGAAGTTCAATGATGCTGTCCAACGTTTGGTAACTGACATGGCGAATTCTAAATTCATGATTCTCGTGACCTACGTCTAATTCAAAAAAGCCGTTTTCATCAGAGACGGTTGATCTGTTTCCTGATTGTATAGTGGCAAATGCCACAGGTTCCAGGGAAATTTTGTCCTTAATATATCCGCAAAACTTTGGCACGGGCGCTTTGATGGATACAAAATTATTGGGCAAAATTGTAAATACTAATCCTGTTTGACGCTGCAGGTATTCAATAATATCATTTAGTGGAAGGCTACTGTCAGGAGGAGATGATTCAATATTTTCAATTGCTTCAGAGGCATAATTAAAATGATAACCGTGATGTTCCTCTAGTTCTGCAAGTATTTTCAATAAAGGTAGCGGTCTTGTATTGTCTTGCGCTGAGATCCCCGCAGGGGTAAGTATCAGGGTTAAAATAAAAAATAACCAGGCTTTACTTTTCACTAGGCAAAATGGTGACCTGTTTGACGGTTTTTATCCTGAAGTCCAGGTTTAAAGGCTCAGTTATTGATTTTAGTGCATGCTCAAGGTTATCGTGCAGGAAGC
>QIEB01000629.1 GCA_003229495.1 Flammeovirgaceae bacterium | reverse complement strand
CCATTCATATTTTCCATACCTGCTGTGTATAAGCTTCCTGAGCACAAACCATATATACCCAAAAATCATTATTACCATGGAGATGTATTCAATTTGAGCGGAGAATGGTCGCCGGAGGCAAAGGATGTATCGCTTGAAATTACCTCTTATACTGATAGAAATAAATCAGTGTTTGAAGGGAAGCTGTCACATCAGGATGAACAGTGGTCCTTGTCACCACTTAAGCTTAATTTTCCAGAGGGTTTATATTTGGGCACTTTAAAGGCATATGATGGCTCGAACATAATCTCTGATACAGAATTTACTATTCATATTGCCCCAAAAAACATAGCTGGAAAACATCCACGATTATTATTTGATACCGGGAAGAAAAAGGAAATCGATAAAAGGTTTCAAGAAAACCGATTTGGTCAGGTGTATGAGGATATCTCTGTGCGGGCCAAGGAACTTAGAGGGAAAATACCGGTGGAGGGCCTCATTTTTGACCTGGACCAGTTTCCTGATGAAGTCTGGCTTCCTACCTGGGATGCCTGGGGTTCACATATCTATCACACCGGTGAAGCACTGCGACAAAATGCCAGAGCTTATGCTTTTCATGGAGACTTAGAGGCCGGAGAATATGTGAAACAGGTGCTGTTGCGTTTGGCATCCTGGCCCAACTGGACCCATCCGTGGCAAACCAAACGAGGGCGGTTCAGCGAGCATCGAACAGGAAGCTGGTCACACCGGGTGGCCGAGGCCTATGACCTGGTCTATGATCTCATGAGTGATGATGAACGGGCAAAAATTCGCCGGGCAATCATGAAAAATATCGTGGAGGGGGTTCATCGCACCTATGTTTACAACGACAATATTACCGCCGCTACCTCCAATTGGCTGGCGATGACCGTTGGTGGATCGTTGATGTGTCAGGCCGCTGTGTTTGAGGATGGAGATGACACCAGAAATATTGAACCCTATTTTACCGGTGCCATAATGAAGTTAAACCGGTTCCTCAACAAAGTGACAGATACCAAGGATGGTGCCTGGGGTGAAGGTTTTGGTTATAATAATTATAGTTTTTCAAACCTGTCTTATAGTCTGACTTCACTGGAGCAGGTGTTTCATATTGATCTAACTCAACCGCTAGTGGGCACCTACAATGAGTACATTTGGGCCGGTTTGATAAAAGATAAAAAGTGGTTTGAATACGGTGATTCAAGAGGTCTTACTTCAGCAGTAAACTGGGCATATCTACTGGCGAAATATAAAAGTCCACGTTTGAGTTGGTTTTATCATTTTCTAAATGAAAGCAGTTCTAACAAACGAAGTTATGAGGATGTGGTGTTTAATACGGATAATATTCCCCAAAAAGACCCATTTGATGAAAATCCGGTAAAATTATTCCGGGATTTGGGCACCACAGTATTCAAAAGTGGTTGGGAAAAGAATGATTTTGTTTTTGTAATGAGGACCGGACCTGCCTATAACCACCAACACCTGGATCAGGGAAGTTTTTGGTTGGCTGATCGCGGTAAGATCTTCGTGGAAGAAAGACCGTTGCACAGTTCTAATTATTATGATGATCCGATTTACCAATCCTGGTTAACTCAGCCAGTTGGTCATTCAACTATATTGGTCAATGGCAATCATCAAAGCCAAAGGGTAGGGGACCACCTAAACTTTGCTGCGGGTTTTAATGACCATGCATCTGTGTCTCATTTTTTAGACGGTGCAGCCGCTGCTTTCACGTCAGGCAATATAGGTAAGTTGTACTGGGACAAAGTAAGTGAACTTAGCCGCAATGTACTTTATCTCAAACCGGGTGCTATATTGATGTTGGATGTAGCCGTTCCTGCAGCCAAGGATGCTGAAATCACCTTACTCTACCAGACCAAGCGCCTGGAAGACATACACCCTGGTGAAAGTAAATCAACCATTGTAAAGGA
>QIEB01000080.1 GCA_003229495.1 Flammeovirgaceae bacterium | reverse complement strand
GCTTACCACATCGCGGTTAGTTAAAGATGGGAAACCATGAAAATAAGGCTTCCCATCTTCAGGATTGGTAGAGAGGGGTCCGGTACTTCCATAGTTTCCTCCAAGCATGTTCGCACAGATTATGAAGTAATGGGAAGGGTCATATATACCCTCCACCAAACCAGACCACCAATCGGTAAATTCGGAATTTGCGGTCAACGCATGACACACCCACACCACATTGTCCTTCTCCCTGTTTAGAGTACCCAAGGTAGAGTAACTTAACTCGAAGCCCTTTAATTCACCTCCAAGCTCAAGTTTTAAATCCTCAGAATATCTAAATGTTTCCTGGTGCATTATGCGCATAACAAACTTAGCCTACAGGTTCTGCTGAAAACACTTTTTCAAATGCCTGTTGCAAATCTGATTTTATGTCCTCAATATGTTCAAGACCGGCTGATATTCTTAGACCGGTAGGAGTCACCCCAGCTGCCAGTTGCTCCTCATCGGATAATTGCTGATGGGTAGTGGCTGATGGATGAATAATCAAAGTCTTAGCGTCTCCAACATTGGCCAGATGACTTACCAATTCGAGACTATTTACAAATTGCTCTGCATTCCCTCTACCCCCTTTGATCTCGAATGAAAGAACTCCACCAAAACCTCGTTTCAGATACTTACTGCCAACTTCATGGTACGGGCTTGATGAAAGTCCAGGGTAATTGACCCCGTCCACCAGTTCATGCTGCTCCAGCCAATTGGCCAGATCCAAAGCATTCTGACAAATTCTGTCCATTCGCACCGAAAGAGTCTCCAGACCTGTAAGAAACAAAAACGAATTAAAAGGACTGAGGGCCGATCCGAAATCACGCAGACCTTCAACCCTGGCCCTGATTATGAAAGCGATATTTCCAAAAGGACCATCGGTCCCAAATATTTCCCAGAACTTCATTCCGTGATAACCTTCGGAAGGCTCAGTAAATTGAGGATACTTGCCATTTCCCCAATTATAATTCCCACCATCCACAATCAACCCGCCAATGCTATTGCCATGTCCGCCAATCCACTTGGTCGCCGAGGTAACTACTACATGTGCACCGTGCTCCAGTGGTCTGAACAAATATCCTGCGGCCCCGAAAGTATTGTCTACGATTAGTGGAAGATCGTGGTCCTTAGCCACTTGTGCTATGGCTTCAAAATCAGGTATATTGAATTCCGGGTTACCGATAGTTTCCAGATAAAGGGCCTTGGTGTTTTCATCTATCAATTTTTCAAAGCTGGCTGGTTCGTCATTGTCGGTGAACCGCACCTCCACCGCTAATCTTTTGAAGGTCACCTTAAATTGATTGTATGTGCCCCCATACAAATGACTGGTAGAAATAAAATTATCGCCGGCCTGAAGAATATTGTTCAAAGCGATGAATTGGGAGGCTTGCCCGGAAGCTACCGCCAAAGCCGCCACGCCCCCTTCCAGAGCGGCAACTCTCTTTTCCAGCACATCAGTGGTGGGGTTCATTATTCTGGTATAAATATTACCAAATTCCTTTAAGGCAAAAAGATTGGCCCCGTGTTCTGAGTCCTTGAAGGTGTAGCTGGTTGTTTGGTAAATAGGTACTGCACGCGAACGGGTGGTTTCATCGATTTCCTGTCCCGCATGAAGTTGCAAAGTTTCGAATCTTAGATTGTTTGGCTGTTCAGACATAAATTTTCTTTTGATAGATTAAACGTTTGATTGATTGATTGATTGATGACTGTCTCTTTGAAGATAATTTCTCAATGACAGGATGCTACCTACTACAACAGCAGGCTGAAGCGAATACTGAATAGTAAGATACACCACTTGGTGCAAGATAACCGGCAAAAATGTTTGTTGTTTCCATATTGCAATTAACTTATATGTCCCTGCCATCCGGCGGGGCAGGAATTGGCACCTTCCTGCATGAGCTGGTGGTTGCCAGA
>QIEB01000070.1 GCA_003229495.1 Flammeovirgaceae bacterium | reverse complement strand
CTTCCGATTTGGTCAATAAATAATCTCTTTTAATTTGGCCATCGTCATCAATATCCTCTATTTCCACTACATCATAAACTGTAACATATCCTTGTGCTGCAATCTGCATGGTGTACTTTTTATTGTCCAACATATGCAGTTTATATCGGCCATCACTCCCGTTTGATATGCGACCTACATTATTGGACCGCGGCATTTTCTCGAAGTTGATATAACCATCGATAGGCTCATTGGAGGTTGCATCCAGGATATGCCCATATACCATGACCAACTCATTTTTAGGTTGTACCTCTTCTTCAACATTGAAAAGTATAAATTCCTGAGCATTTGTTTTCACCCCTGCGACCAGTAAGATAATACAGAAAAACATTGAAAACGTTGGAATTGAATATTGCATATAATATTCCCCTTTCGTAATAATTAACTTGTTTTGGCGCTTTCAGCCATAAATAAATATAAGCATTAAGGGGAATAGGAACAATTTAAAATGAGTTCAATCTTTACATCGTAAGATAAACACTAATATTATTTGTTCTTAATTATAAGGCACTTACATCATTAAAATACAAATGGAGGGAATGTTTAGAGTCCTCTAGTTAAGGAATCACTGCTAAAAGTACTATATTCGTATAACCAATGCGGATGATTCGTTCACCATTCTTTCTGAAATACTATGGCCAAACAGGTGGACCGCTCTCATTTTATAGATCAACTTGAGGAGCTCAAAAAGGGATTAAGTAACATTTTGCGCCGCGAAGATGCACCTCGGCTTGATGATCCCTCTTCTACAAACGGTCATCCGGAGGAAATATCGTCTTCGCAATCCAACATCCTGCAGCATGACATTTCGTTATTGGAAAACTTCCAAATCATCAATACCTCCAAAGAGATCATTGGAAAACAGAACAACGGATTTGACCAGCATTTTGGCAATCAGGGTAATCAAACGCTGATATTAATGGACAGCGGCTGTGATATAGTCGCCTTCAACCGCAGTGCCGAAACGAATATTCCTGCCTTGAGCGGGAAGGGGCTCAGAATTGGAGAGAACCTGCAAGAGTTTTTGCCAGATGAGGGCAAAGAGGACTTTAAAGAAATAATTCAACAAGTCCTTAAGGGGGTTACTTTGCACCTTACCAGCCAAATACAATTTAAAAATAACCCTGGACAGTGGTACGAGATCAATATTTTTCCAGTTCTGGACAGTAGCTCCAGCGTCACCCGTGTTGTCTGGTGCATGGAGGACATTCAGGAACGAAAGGCAGCCCAGGCAAATTTGAAAGCACTACAAATTAATTTTCAATCTGTATTTAATCAGGCTGCGGTGAGCGTAGCTCTCAGTAATACCAACCTTCAGGTAATTCAGGCTAATCAGAAATTTTATGAACTTATCGAATATTCCGTTGAAGAGTATAAGGTTTTACCGGCACTAAGCACGATCCATCCTAAAGATATTCCTGAAAGTAAAAGACTATTAAAGTTGCTTTGTGAGGGTGAATTGGATTCTTTTTCCCTGGAAATGAGACTTATTGCAAAAACAGGGAAAGTAATTTGGGTTTATGTCACTACTAACATAATAAAAGACCCCAAGGGAAAACCAAAACTAATTATTTCAGTTGCACAGGACATAACCGACCGCAAACATGCCGAACAAGAGCTGATTTTTAAAAGCAACGAACTTGATACTTTCATTTACCGGGCTTCGCACGATCTAAGGGGGCCGGTAGCTTCTTTAATGGGTCTATACAATGTTGTTCAAACGGAGTTTAAAGAAGATACTCACGCCATTGAATACTTTGAACATTATCACAAAAGTGTATTGCGTTTGGATAAGGTTCTTCACAATTTGATCGATATAACCAAGATCAAAGAAAAAGAAATGAAACCATCCGAGGTGGATTTGAATGATATTATTTCAGATTGTTTGTCTTCCATCAG
>QIEB01000614.1 GCA_003229495.1 Flammeovirgaceae bacterium | reverse complement strand
AATTCAGACATACATAAGTGTTGTCTTTGTTCCATTCTGCCTGGAACTGCAGGTCCTGAAAAGCAACAGAATGGGTGGATTGCTTCCACTCTTTATAAATTTCCTGATGACACGATCCACAGTTCTCGGCAGTTAGAGAAACCAAACCCTCAGGGATTTCCTGGAGGGGTATGGCTTTTTCCCAATGCTTGGTCAGGGGAACAATATTAAGCGCATCAACTTTTTGTTGGGGGCTCGATTTTTGACAGGTGTATAAAACGAATAGGACGAACACTGTTGAACTGATGATTAACAGGTATTTTGATTTAACTATGTACATCCTCATTTCTCCTCCTCCAGTATGATCTTCAACTCATTCAACTTCAGCAGCGCTTCCACCGGACTAATAGTATTGATGTCCAGCAGGTCCAGCAGTCCTGTCACTTTCTTAAACGCCGGACTGGACTCAAACAACTGCAGTTGAAAACTCGGTGCAGGCAAGTCTTTAAGCAACTCTTCTTTTTGTTCCTGTACTTTTTCTTTTTCCAGATGATGAAGTATCTCGTTGGCCCTGATCACTACATTATTGGGCATCCCAGCCATTTGTGCCACGTGTATGCCGAAGCTGTGTTGGGACCCTCCGGGTTTCAGTTTTCTCATGAATATCACTTTGTTTCCTACTTCCTTCACCGAGACGTTGAAATTCTTCACCCTTTCATGGGTTTCTGCTAATTGATTCAATTCGTGGTAGTGGGTGGCAAACAATGTCTTGGGGCGATGCAGTTTATGGTTATGCAGATATTCTACAATGGACCAGGCAATGCTTACCCCGTCATAAGTGCTGGTACCGCGTCCGATCTCGTCCATAAGTAACAGGCTTTGAGAACTTAGATTATTCAGTATGCTGGCGGTTTCGATCATTTCCAGCATAAATGTGGATTCCCCCTGCGTCAGGTTGTCGGAAGCGCCCACCCTGGTAAACACCTTATCCACCAGTCCGATTTCGGCGCTTTGTGCTGGCACGTAGCTGCCCATTTGTGCCATTAGTACTATTAGCGCGGTTTGTCTTAGCAAGGCAGATTTCCCAGCCATATTGGGGCCGGTAATGATCATGATCTGCTGGGTTTCAGGATCCAGATATACGTCGTTTGGCACGTAGGTTTCCCCCAATGGAAGCTCGTGCTCAATCACCGGATGCCGGCCTTGTTTGATGTCAAGTACCAGTGATTCGGAAATATTTGGGCGGCAGTATTTATTTTTTAAAGCGGTACCGGCAAATGAACAGAGCACGTCCAAGGCCCCGATCAACTGTGCGTTCTTTTGCACGGGCTCAATAAACTCTTTGGCAAATTCTAACAATTCCAAAAACAGCCGTTGTTCAATTTCCCCCAGCTGGTCTTCTGCATTCAGTATCTTTTCCTCATAGGTTTTAAGTTCGGGAGTGATGTACCGTTCCGCATTGACCAGTGTCTGTTTCCTTATCCATTCTTCAGGGACTTTATCCCTATGTATATGGGTGACTTCCAGATAATAGCCAAACACCCTGTTGTAGCCAATTTTCAGAGAACTGATCCCCGTTCGTTCGGATTCTGTTTGCTGCATTTGCAGCAGATAATCTTTCCCTGAATAAGCAATGGCCCTCAGGCGGTCTAGTTCTCCATCCACACCATCCTTAATCATTTTCCCCTGAGAAATGAGTATAGGCGCATCTTCCAACAGTATGCCGTCAATACGTTGCACCAGTTCATCACAAGTGCTAAATTCCTTGGTCCAGTCTGTTAGAGTGGGATTTGTACTGGCTGAAAGGGCTTCAACCAGAGGAGTACAGCTCTGGAGGGTACGTTTTAAGGAAACAAATTCCCTGGGGTTGATCCTTCCTACTGCTACTTTGCTGATCAGACGTTCAAGGTCGGCCATGGATCCCATCTCTTTCACCAATCCTTCTAATAGATCAGGATCATTAATCAGCCCGC
>QIEB01000474.1 GCA_003229495.1 Flammeovirgaceae bacterium | reverse complement strand
GAAATGGTCAATCTGCTTAAGAGCGCCTTTGTACGAGCCAGTGAAGATCCGGAGGCTAAAGTAATAGTACTAAGGGCAGAAGGAAAGGTGTTTAGTGCAGGGGCAGATCTGGAATACCTCCAGCGGTTACAAAAAAATTCCTTCGCAGAAAACCTGTCAGATTCCAACAGTCTGAAGGAGCTTTTCCAAATGATCTACACACATAACAAAGTAGTTATTGCTCAAGTGCAGGGTCATGCCATTGCCGGAGGTTGTGGATTGGCCACCGTATGTGATTTCGTAATCGCCCAAACAAACGCCAAATTTGGTTATTCAGAAGTTCATATTGGTTTTGTTCCCGCAATGGTAATGGTTTATTTATTGCGTCGTTTGGGTGAGGGGGCAGCCCGCGAATTACTAATCTCCGGTCGATTGATAGATGCAAATGAAGCGGTAAACTGGGGCCTGGTAAATCAAGTGGTTTCAGGGGACGGGTTGGAACAGGTAGTTAAGGCATTTGCTCAAAAGCTTGTTTCCGAGAACTCGGCTCAGTCAATGCAAAGAACCAAGGCTATGATCGCTAAGGTCCAGGATATGACGCTGGAGAAAGCACTTGATTTCGCTGCTGATCAAAATGCCAAGGCCCGTAGTACGGAGGATTGTCAGCAGGGTATCAAGGCGTTTCTGGATAAGGTGCCAATCAAATGGTAATTGACCCTCCCATCCGCGACAAATGGTATACTAAAGGTGAAAATATTTATTTGTCTGTTCCTCGGGAATTTGACTTTTCGCATTGTCTGAGGTTTCTAAATCGCAGTCACCTTGAATGTCTGCATAGTGTCCAGGATCAAAGATGGAGGAAACTTCTCAAACTTGGAGATACTATGGTATTGATCCAGGTAGAAATGTCATCCGGGAATTTGAGAATTCTTCCATTAAATACCCAGTTGACTTCGGAAGAACAAACCACACTGGTCTCTTATGTTTGGGAAGTATTTGATTTGGGGCGGGATTTACAACCATTCTATGAACACATGGAACAGGACCCCATCCTGGACAGCTTGTGTCAGGCTTTCTATGGGTTACGTCTCATAGGTATTCCGGAACTATTCGAGGCATTGAGTTGGAGTATTATAGGTCAACAGATCAATCTAACCTTTGCCTATAAACTCAAACAACGGTTGGTCCGGACAGTGGGTGAAAAATTTCATTTCGAGGGTCAGGATTATTTTCTGTTTCCGTCAGCCGGCAAAGTTGCGGAAATGTCTGCGGGTGATTTCGTAAACTGGCAATTTTCTGCATCAAAGGCTCAATATTTGGTTGGAATAGCCAAAGCTATTCATGCCGACAGCATCAGCAAGGACAGTCTGTTGGAGATGACTGATGATGAATCACTAGCCACTTTGTTGGAGTTAAAGGGTATTGGTCCCTGGAGTGCCCATTATGTTATGATGAAATGTTTAAGAAGGACTGATGCCTACCCTGTAGAAGATGTAGGGCTGCACAATGCCATCAAAGTGTCTTTTAGTAATATTGTGAAACCCACCAAGGCGGAACTGGATGCATTCGGCAGGAGATGGCATCCCTGGCAGGCGTATGCTACATTCTACTTATGGCATTCATTGCTAAAATGATCCCAACAACTAGTGATCGGCAATATTTCAGGTTTTTTGGAAAGGATGACTTTCCCAAGGTTAAAAGTTGAATGGCATTGCCTGAATCAATGAACCACGCACTGGACATATTGAATAAATATTGGGGGTATCCTGATTTTAGGCCTCCTCAACAAGAGGTAATCCAATCCGTGCTGGATAATAAGGATACCTTGGCATTAATGCCCACGGGAGGAGGAAAATCCCTTTGTTTTCAGGTCCCCACGGTTATGCGTCCGGGAATATGTTTGGTGATAACGCCTCTTATTGCTTTGATGAAGGACCAGGTTAAACAACTTAGCGATCTGAAAATAAAAGCGGAG
>QIEB01000649.1 GCA_003229495.1 Flammeovirgaceae bacterium | reverse complement strand
CTTACCCAGATCGGCAAACCCTGCCTATTGATTACCTGGAGTCTCTTCCATTGGACATACCGGCTGTTTTATCGATGGAGAAATTCTGTACCATGCAAACTTCCAGGGGGTGCCCTTATAAGTGTATCTACTGCGATATCCCATCATTAGCCGGAGGTAAATGGAGATGTAGATCAGCAGAACACGTTTTGGGTGAAATGCAACAGCTGCATGATCAAGGATATAGGTCAGTGTATTTGACAGACGATCATTTCCTGCTAAAACATCGACGGATTCAAGCTATCTGTGAAGGAATCATTGAAAGAAAGCTA
This sequence comes from Flammeovirgaceae bacterium, assembly GCA_003229495.1. Taxonomy (GTDB): domain Bacteria; phylum Bacteroidota; class Bacteroidia; order Cytophagales; family Cyclobacteriaceae; genus SZUA-3. The sequence continues at coordinate 1,654 of QIEB01000649.1, read as the reverse complement.
GAGTTAAAATGGGGTTGTGAGGGACGGGTGGACTCGGTTGCTCTGAATCAGTTTCCTATAATGGGAAAAGCGAATTGCAATTTTCTGGCTTTTGGAGTAGAGTCCGGAACTCAGAAAATACTGGACCGACTGAAGAAAGATCAAACTTTAGAACAAATTGAGCATGCTGTGAAAGAAGCCAAAAAACATGGGATCACCACCGCTCATGGGTTCTTCCTGGTAGGTTCACCGGATGAAACTGTCGCGGATATCCTTCAAAGTTTCAAATTCGCCGCCAGGTTAAAATTAGACACTTTCGGATTCAATAGGTTGTGTGTGTACCGGGGAACACCACTTTGGACGGAATACCTTAACCGGGGTATCCTTGATGACGAGCGTGACTGGGATAAGTGGTTCCGTTGTTCCGAAATAGATGACACGGTGCTTCCCGGGGATGTAGTACACAACGCCCGCAAAAAGGGCTACCTGATATTATTCGCTTACCGTATCTTTTTCCGACCAATCCAGACCTACAGGTTGGTGCGAAATTTTAGCAGGTATATGAAATTCAGTGATGTCATCAAACTTATTCTCAGCCCATTCAGAAAGATCGATCATCATCAAACGCATAAAATGACAGAAGAGGACCTGGAGGTGCCAGTGAAGATGGTATCTTAGACTAGTTTTTAGTTATAAATTTTTAGTTTTAAGTTGAGTAGAGTTTTCGGATTCCGAACTGTATCATTTCGTAAATTCGTAATTTTACCCCGGCATGGGCAAGGGATTTTCACTTACCGGGGCGTCCCAAACGATTTTCCAATCACCATCAATAAGTTCCCATAAAACTATATAGTGGCCGCTATCTTCTATTGGGGGAATCGGTGAGTTTTCGGTGGGGGTAAGACTGAGTGTGTACCTACCTAATTCTACCGCCATATCTCCAGTTCGCCTCACTTCCTGTGCCTCAAATTGGAAGTCCCACTCTGCCATTCCGGTGGCTTCCATCCACCTTTTCTTGTACATTTCAATACCTTTAATGGCAGGCGAATTTGGTGGCATCTGAATCACATCGTCCGCAAAGTAAGTGGCCGCTGAATCAATCTGACGGGTCTTGTACAAAATTTCCAACTGATCGTTTTTCTCATCTATAATTTTTTTCACTTCTTCAGTATCTGTGGCTACCGCCGGGACCACCGAAGCTACTGGTGATTGGCAACTGAAAAATGCAGATGATGCGGTGACAATTACTAAGTAATAAAGTAGGCTTTTCATAGTTTTTGATTGTGCTATACTGAAGGGAGAAATTTTTTAGAGAGTCATGGTGAATCCTCCATCTGGAGTTAAAGTAGTACCGGTAATGTAGCTAGCCTCATCTGAACATAGAAAGACAATGGTGCTGGCAATTTCTTCAGGCTGACCGGCGCGTTGTTGATGCACTCGGCCAATAAAATCTTCAAATATCTCATCTCCTATTACCCCGCGAATGCGTTGGTGCATGGGGGTATCGATCACTCCCGGGCAAACCAGATTTACTCTTATTCCCTGCGAAGCCAGTTCAGCTGAGACACTACTTGTGAGCCCCACCATACCGTGTTTAGAGGTGGCATAGGCTGAGCCCCCCGCGAATCCCAGGAATGAATTGACTGAACCTACATTAACGATGGCGCCCCCATTT
>QIEB01000024.1 GCA_003229495.1 Flammeovirgaceae bacterium | reverse complement strand
AAATCGCACCCGTTTTATTACGGTGGTTTTAGAGGACATTTTTCAACCGCATAATGCCAGTGCAGTAGTGAGATCATGTGATTGTTTCGGAATACAGGACCTGCACATCATTGAAAGCAGTAATGAATATACCCTGAATCCCAATGTAGCCCAAGGTTCTTCAAAATGGGTGGACATACACAAGTACAATAAACCAGGAGTTTCAAATACCGAAAATTGTTTAACACAACTAGAAAATGACGGGTATGTAATATACGCCACAACGCCGCATGAATCAGAAATAGCAGTGGAAGAGATTCCATTTAACCATAAAATAGCCCTGGTTTTTGGTACGGAATTGAAAGGATTGTCAGACTATGCTATGCAGCGTGCCACCAAAGTGGTAAGAATCCCAATGTACGGATTTACCGAAAGCTTCAATCTTTCGGTTAGTGTGGCCTTGTGTCTGCACTCACTAATAAATAAATTGCATCAATCAACAGTGGAATGGGCTCTAAAGGGTCAGGAAAAAGAAGCCATTCGCTTAAACTGGTATCGCAAGTCAGTACGAAATGCGGACATTCTGGAAAGAGCTTTTTATGAAAAAAGGGAGACTAAATAAGATTGCATTATGGTCCTGGATGTGCCTGGCTCTTTGGTGTTGCAAGCCGGCGGATAAGGCCTATCCCTTATTGGAGACTCCCGTACAGGATGCAAATTTTTATCAGCTTGGTCTTGCTGCCGTTGAGCGAAAGGTGAAGGCCGATCCTAACAATCCGGATGCTCATTTTAAGAAGGCCCTCTATCTCGAGGCCCTTGGTCAAACGGATGAAGCATTATCGGCGGTTAAACAAGCCATTAATTTGGATCCCACGCCGGATTATTTAATGAAAGAAGCTGAACTGTTGCTTTCTAAAGGAGATCACCAAAGGGCGCTCGCAAGTATTTCAAGGGCACAGATTCTTGGAGGTGATTACCCTGACCTGTGGCACCTAATGGCTAAGTTGAATTATCTGGCAGGTAATTACCAAGATGCACGCTCGGATGTTGATAATGCCCTCCAAAAATACCCTAAAGGGATTAACTATTACTGTATTAAAGGACAAATTGAGTGGGTTCTACATGATACTATATTTGCATTAAGCAGCTTTTTAAAAAGTGTTGGCCACCCTGAAACAAAGTATGAATCCCTGAAGTATTTGACAACTATCAGCAAGGCCATGGGAGACTACCAACAATCATTTCATTACCTTGACCAGAATCTTCAATCGAACATAGACGATCCTGATTTATTGATTGAAAAGGGAAAGTTGTTTGCAGAATCTCAACAATACGACAGTGCCCTGATAATATTTCGTTTTCTTCGCCACCAGGATACTACCGATTTTGTGCCGTTCTTTGAATCAGCACAGGTGCATTATTATACTCGAAGGTACGACTCTACCTTGTTTTATACGGATAAATCATTACAATTGCACCAAGGACATCTACCTTCAATGTTGATGCAAGCAAGGGTTTATGATCGAAGGAGATATTACGGGACTGCACTTAAAAAATATCATGAAATATTAGCAATTGATTCTACCTATGTTCCTGCGGTCGAAGAACTGGCGAAACTTAAAAGAAAAATTGCATATTTGCAGAAAATCCAAAGGGATCGAGAGGAAAACGCCCAGGTAGAAACGATTTCTCCTACCAGGCCTCCAATTAGAAATTAATGAGTAACAACAGTATAGACATAACTTTACCAGATGGTTCAGTCAGACAGTACCCATGTGGTGTAACTGGAATGCAAGTCGCATTGGATATCAGCGAAGGACTGGCAAGGAACGTATTGGCGGCAAAGGTAAACGATGAGGTTTGGGACGCCCATCGACCTATTGAAAGCAATGCAAGGGTTGCGTTGCTTACCTGGAAGGACCAGCTGGGTAAATCTACCTTTTGGCACAGTAGCGCCCATCTATTGGCAGAGGCGTTAGAGTCCCTATATTCTGGGATCCAGTTTGG
>QIEB01000420.1 GCA_003229495.1 Flammeovirgaceae bacterium | reverse complement strand
GGAGATGGAGTAAATGTCGCTGCCCGGGTAGAATCTCTGGCAATTTCAGGTGGCGTTTGCATTTCAGAAAAAGTATATGATGAGATCAAAAATCAAGCTAAACTCCAAACCCTCTCCATGGGTTATTTTGAACTGAAAAATGTTGAAAAGCCCTTAGAAATTTATGCAATGGTTAATCCAGGGTTGACGGTTCCCGAAAAGGAACAAATGCCAGGCCGAACCAAGATTCCAGCCCCAGAAAAGACTTCAGCCACTGACGGTCGGGATTCCAAAAAAATCATCAAGACTGGAGTAGTTATTCTGGGGATACTCCTGGTTGGGTACCTACTTTATATATTCGGCCCCACTGTTATTGAAACCCTTGAGAGGCCTAATGGAACCAAGCTGGCCGCTGAACAAGCTTTGGTCAAATCCATTGCAGTGCTTCCTTTCAGGGATGACAGCGAGGGCAGTGACAACCAGTACTTTTGCGATGGAATGATGGATGAGATTCTGAGTCATCTGCAAAAGATTGCCGACTTAGGTGTTAAATCAAGAACGGCAGTAGAACCTTACCGGAATAGTACTCAAAGTTTTGCTGCCATTGCCCAGGAACTGGATGTTTCCTATATTCTGGAGGGTGCTGTCAGGAAGTACGGAGACCGGTTTCGGCTAACCGCACAGCTTATTGAGGTTGAGTCAGGAGACCACCTGTGGGCCGAGAGCTATGACGGAATATTCTCAGATACTATTTTTGTGGTTCAAGCCAATATTGCCAAGAGGGTAGCTACCTCGCTGAATGCGGTGATTACCCCTGTTGAAGAAAGAAGAATTGACAAAATACCCACCACAGATGTTGCAGCCTATGACCTGGTAATAAGAGCGTATCATGAAATGCAAATATTCTGGGGAACTTACAACAAGAAACACGCGAAAACGGCGCGTGATCTTTACGACCAGGCCCTTCAGATCGATCCCGATTATTTGCGAGCCGTTAGAGGAAAAGGTGGGACATTTATGGCTGAACAAAATTATGATTCAACTCTTATCTATGCTGATAGAATAGTAATCCTTGATCCGGAGTTTGCCGGAGGCTATGGTTTGAAAGGGGAATGTTACTTTTTTATGGGCAAGAGCGATCTAGCCATAGAGAATTTGTTAAAGGCTATCAATTTGTCTCCCAAAAATGATTGGACTTGGTTGTGGTATCATACGGCATTAGGCCGGGTATACAATGTTCTAAAGAACGATGTGATAAAGGCTTTGCCCCATCTCAAAAAAGGCCTTGAAGCACGCAATAAAGCATCTTTGACAGCTGTATATTTGAACCTTGGGATGAGTTACTTTACTATTGGGGACTATGAAAAGTCTGGAGAATATCTACGTAAGAGTCTTGAGTTGGAGGTTAGTTGTGACGGCATTAACGCATACAGCCGGTGGATGATCGTTCAAGGTAAATTCCAACAGACTTATCAATTCACCGATTCAATTTGTCAGGAGACAGAATGTGAACAGGTCTGTAATGGATTGCTGTTTGAAGAATCTTTATTGCTCAAGGAGTTTGAGCAAGCTGAACAATACTACTACCAATGGCAAAAGGCGGGGCCGGCATTTGGCCCTTTTCAACGTGTCATAGATTATGAAATCGGCTATGTCTATTTTCAACTGGGAAAAAAAGAGAAAGCCGAGGAAACCTTTAAGGAACAAATTCAAAAGCTCCAATCAAACTTAGACGAAAATGACAAATTGAAATACCTATCACTTTCCAGGATATATGCCTTCCAGGGTAACAGAAATCAGGCATTAGCACACCTGGCTGAATATGCAAGACTAGGATTTTCTAGTGGCTGGCATGACTTTATCTTGATTGATCCTTTTTTTGAAAGCCTCAGGGATGACCCCGAGTTCCAGACCATTGTGAAAAACGTGCCCAGGATGAAAAGGAGGCATTAAGGGCCCGGATCAAGGAGATGGAGGAACGGGGGGAATTGGATTTGTGATTGGCTTAAAGCACCACCACCATTCAAAATACCGGCAGTTCCGCTTTCACCTAGCCATGGTCTTAGAGTGGGGTTGCCTGGTACCCATCAGGAACTGCTGGTAGAAAAATTTGAGCGGTAGCCTGCCGGCCTTGCTCCGCCTAAGCCACATGAAGGCGCAACACGCAGGCTAGAAAAGGTGAGGTTTCCGGATTGATTGCTTATATTCCATACTTTGACTCTCCCTTCATTTTCCCTATCTTTCTTTATAAACCCTTACCATGCCCAAAGAATCCCGACAACTAGCTGCCATCATGTTTACCGACATCGTCGGGTATACGGCACTGATGCAGCAAGATGAAAAAATGGCGATCGAAACCAGGAAAAGACACCGGAAAGTTTTTATTCGGATTACCGGGAAATACCAGGGTAAGATCCTGCAATATTACGGGGATGGTACGCTTAGTATTTTTGGCAGTGCCATCGATGCGGTGGAGTGCGGAATTGAAATGCAAAAAGAATTTCAAAAAAACCCCAAAGTTCCGATAAGGATCGGGATCCACACCGGAGACGTTGTATTTTCCGAGGAAGAAATAATTGGAGATGGAGTAAATGTCGCTGCCCGGGTAGAATCTCTGGCAATTTCAGGTGGCGTTTGCATTTCAGAAAAAGTATATGATGAGATCAAAA
>QIEB01000309.1 GCA_003229495.1 Flammeovirgaceae bacterium | reverse complement strand
GGGTCACCGGGATGACCTCAGACCAGCGGTCGTTTCCTCTGGCCATGGGAGACTTTAGCTTTCAGCAATATGGGAAGAGCGGGGCCTGGTTCAGCAATCTTTTGCCTTATCATCGCAATATTGCCGATGACATCTGTATAGTAAAAACCATGTATACCGAAGCTATCAACCATGATCCTGCCATTACTTTTATTCAAACAGGATCACAACAGGCTGGAAGGCCCAGCATAGGATCCTGGGTCAGTTATGGATTGGGTAGTGAGAACGAAAATCTTCCAAGTTTTGTGGTACTACTCTCACGTGGCCAGGATGGTGGACAGCCACTTTATGCAAAGCTTTGGGGAAATGGCTTTCTACCTAGTAAAAATCAGGGAGTTATGTTTAGATCCGGACATGATCCGGTTTTGTATTTGAACAACCCGCCTGGTATGGACAGGCAGAGCCGTAGAAGGATGTTGGACTATTTGGCGGAATTGAATGAGAGCCAGTATCATCACACTCAGGACCAGGAAATACCGTCCCGTATTGCTCAATACGAGATGGCCTACCGCATGCAGGTTGCTGTTCCTGAGACTTTAGACATTTCAAATGAACCAGACTATATATTTGACATGTACGGTGAAGATGCCCGTCAACCTGGAACATTTGCTTACAACTGTTTGCTGGCTCGAAAGCTCGCTGAAAGTGACGTGCGATTTGTTCAATTGTATCATCAGGGTTGGGACATGCATGGAGGATTGCCATTTTTAATAAAGAAATTATCTAAGGACACCGACCAAGCCTCTGCTGCTTTGGTTCAGGACCTTAAGCAGCGGGGACTTCTGGATGACACCTTAGTTATTTGGGGAGGCGAGTTTGGCAGAGGTTGCTATTCCCAAGGTAAGCTGACACCTGAAGACTATGGCCGTGACCATCATCCGCGATGTTTCAGTATCTGGATGGCTGGAGCAGGCGTGAAGAAAGGCATAACATATGGTGAAACAGATGATTTTAGTTACAATATTGTAAGAAATCCGGTGCATGTACATGATTTGCAGGCAACCATATTGCATCTGATGGGAGTAGACCACTTGCGATTTACCCATAAGTATCAAGGAAGGCGTTTCAGATTGACTGATGTACATGGTGAAGTAGTAAAAGACATTTTGACTTAAAAATATGAAACAAGCACGCAGAACCTTTGTAAAGAACGCTGCCTGGATGGCCGCAGGCTCGGTAATGATTCCCCATTTCAATATTGGCAGAGGGAGGCCGATACTGGATGAACAGGTTTTAGGACATGGGAAATATAAATACCAGGCCCATATATCGTGGGGTGATCTGGACCCTGCAAAAACACCGGTAAATAATTGCCATGAAATGGTGATGGACAGTAAAGGGAGGCTTATCATGGTAGGAGATGAGACCAGAAATAATATTCTGGTCTATGATAAAAGTGGAAAACTGCTGGATAGTTGGGGAACGCAGTTTCAAGGAGGTCACGGCCTAACTTTATGGAATGCCGGCGGTGAGGAATTTTTATTTATTTGTGATACCACAGGCGCCGTGGTCAAAACTACCTTAGATGGTAAGGGTCTTTTGCGAATTTCACACCCTTCTAATTACGGGGCGCTTTCAGAGGAGGACCCATTCCACCCTACAGAGTCGGCCATTGGTCCCAATGGTGATATTTACATTGCAGATGGTTATGGATCCAACTATGTGTTCCAGTTTTCGGAAAATGGAGAATTCATTCGAAAGTTTGGAGGAAAAGGCGACCAGGACCATCAGTTTCAAACAAACCACGGGGTTTGTATTGATTCGCGTAGCGGGAATCCTACCTTATTGGTAACCTCAAGGGCCCATAATGCCTTTAAGCGGTTTACTATGGACGGAGATTATATTGAGACAATTTTTCTACCCGGGGCTTACGTCTGCCGGCCTGTGATCCATGGAAAGCACCTTTTTGCGGGAGTATGCTGGTCGAGATTGCGATATCTGAACCAGACGCC
>QIEB01000599.1 GCA_003229495.1 Flammeovirgaceae bacterium | reverse complement strand
AAATTTGATCGCGATCGTAGGTTTCCATCACTTATGTTAATCAATATGATAAAGAAAATTTGTATTAAATGGTTATTATTAGTTAACCGGGTAGTTTTCATCTCTGGCTTGTTCCCTTAGCTTCTCCTCTTTGGTCACCAGATCCGGGTCTAACCCCTCTTTTAGCTCACCCTCGGTACTGGCTACTAAGGCAGCCACTGTTGCGTCACCTGTAACATTTACAATGGTACGACACATATCAATAGGACGATCAACAGCGACAATCAATGCCAGTCCTGCGGGGTCCACACCTATAGCCCCTAATACAATCACCAGCATGATCAGACCGGCACTTGGAACTGCCGCTGCTCCTATTGAGGCCAGGGTTGCAGTCAGCACAATAGCAAGTTGATCTGTCATGGTCAGATCATGTCCAAAGGCCTGTGCGATAAAAACTGCTGAAACTGCCTGGTGAATACTGGTGCCATCCATATTAATGGTAGCGCCCAATGGCAACACAAAACTAGTAATTTCTTCTGAAACCCCCAGGTGTTTTTCCACCCGTTCCATGGTAACAGGAAGAGTGGCTGCACTGGAACTTGTTGAAAAGGCCAGCATTTGAGCAGGGAAAATACCCTGGAAAAAGGCACGATATTTTATTGATGTGAAGGAGGTGAGTACCAAAGGATAAAAAATAAATATCATTATGGCCAGGCCTGCCAGAACAGTAAGTGAATATACTCCCAGTGCTTGGAACAGATCAATTGCGCTGGCTGGATCGTCCCCGGCAATGTCCACAATCAACCCTGCAAGTAACGCCATTACACCCAGCGGGGCAGTCCGCATAACCAGGTCTACAATTCTAAGTATTACGCTGTTTGCCCCGTCAAAAAACTGTTTTACCGGTAGTACTTTTGCCTGGGGAGTCATCACCATGGCAATCCCGAATAGAAAGGCAAACAATATTACCTGCAGCATATTTTGGTTACTACTGAATGCACCAAAAATGTTGTCAGGCACAATATCTACCAGGACCTTTAGGGGGCCGCTTTCTTCCACAGATGATGCTGTTGCCACTTTTAGATTTGCTTCACTAGCGTATTTCAGGCCTAATTCCTCCCTTGTCTCTTCTGGTAAAAAACTGCCGGGCTCAACCAGGTTTACCAGAATTAAACCAATGGCTATAGCCAATACAGTAGAAAAAATGTAAAAACCTATGGTCTTGCCTCCGATTCTGCTCAACTTGGAAAGATCTGTGAGATTTGATATTCCATCAATTAATGACACCAGAATCAATGGCACTGCGATCAATTTCAAGAGGTTAATAAAAATAGTTCCAAACGGTCTAACCCAATCTAGCACAAAGCCACCAAACCCGCCAAAAATAGCCGCTAGTCCCAGCACTACTCCAATAGCCATGCCGATAAGGATCTTCCAGTGTAAGGCCAGTTTTTCCATATTTACAATTTTACAGCCTTGTTTAGCAAAACAAAATCTGCTAGCACTAGCGCCGCCATTGCATCAACGATGGGCACTGCCCGGGGTACTACGCAGGGGTCATGGCGTCCTTTTCCCTTTACCACAGTAGGTTGTCCACTTTGGTCCAGGCTGTCCTGATCTTTCATAATGGTGGCCACCGGTTTGAATGCCACCTTGAAGTAAATGTCCTGACCGTTAGATATACCTCCCTGGATACCACCCGAGTGATTAGTAATGGTGACTATCTTGTCACCCCTTTTTACAAACTGGTCGTTGTGCTCTGATCCTCTCATTTTAACCCCTTCAAATCCACTTCCGTATTCGAATCCCTTTACAGCATTGATCCCCAGCATGGCATTTCCAAGTTGCGCATGGAGTTTGTCAAAGACCGGCTCGCCCAGACCGACGGGAATGCCAGTTAACACACCGGTAACTACACCCCCAATTGAGTCCCCGGATTTGCGGGTAGCGTCAATAAGATCTATCATGGTTTGAGCTGTTTCAGCATGAGGGCATCTGACGATGTTGTCTTCAA
>QIEB01000369.1 GCA_003229495.1 Flammeovirgaceae bacterium | reverse complement strand
CCGGAAAATCAAGCGCCAAAACTGGCAATAATTGACAAAATGCAGGGGGTCTTTAGTAAAATGCCCAATATCACATTCCATTTTAATCAAGTACCGGAAGATGATCAGATCAAAGCCATTAAAGAATTCAGTGCCCTGCTTGCAAGTCCATTTTATTCGGAAAATTTCATGGTCAGTAACTTCGGTAAGCACCTCCGCCAATTCGAGGATTCCCTCTTTAGCTTGGATCAATCAGGGAAGGAACAACTAATTGAGAATCTTCAATCAAGTCTATTGAAGTCACTACCCTATACCGTTAGGGGATTAAAGACCAGCCTGGAAGCAGATACGGTTACCTTCCAGTCCTTACCCCAGAACCTTAAAGACCGCTGGGTGTCAACAGATGGTGTTTTAAGAGTGCAGGTTCTGCCTGTTGCCGGCATCAAAAGTAACCATGAATTAAGGTCATTTTCAGCACAGGTGCAAAACGTGGCCCTGGAAGCTACCGGCGATCTCATAGGGGCTTTCAAACAAGCTATTCTCTATGCTTTGATGGCCATCACACTTTTATTACTGGTTTATCTTCGAAATATCAGAGACACATTGTTAATTCTTTTGCCTCTAATACTTGCGGGGGCATTAATGGGAGCCTTAACAGTCATTCTGGATATTGATTTTAATTTTGCCAACATTATTGCCCTGCCTCTTTTACTGGGATTGGGCGTGGACAATGGAGTGCACATTGTCCACCGGGCTAAAACCGACAAGAGCGGCCGGAGCCTGCTGCAAACCAGTACCGCCCGTGCTATATTATTCAGTTCAATGACTACACTTTTTAGTTTTGGAAACCTGGCGTTCTCTCCTCATCCCGGCACCGCAAGTATGGGGTTGCTGCTCACTTTTGGAGTGGTGTTTGTATTGATAACTACGCTGGTGGTGCTCCCGGCTTTTCTGCCGAAAAGGGAATCACGGGATAGTTGATAGAACCGTGAGCATAACATTTCTCAAATTGGCTACAACGACTGCTGGGAGTTCTTCGTAGTCATTATACTTTTAAAATCAATATTACAGCTTCATAAAATCGGTTCCTGTAGGGTTTTGAAATACTTCGAGTTCAAATTCAGGAACTGCTGCAATAAGATGATCGAACATATCTGACATAATGCTTTCATATGTCACCCATTCCTGACGATTGCTGAATGTGTATATTTCGATTGGAAGACCTTTTTCTGTAGGAAGCAATTGCCTTACCATACAGGTCATATTAATGTTAATATCAGGGTTAATTTTCACATAAGCTTCTGCATATACTCTGAAGATACCAATATTAGTTAAATGTCTTCCGTTGATTAAATAGGATTTATCTATCTTGTTTTCTTTATTATACTCCTCAATTTTATTACTTTTTTCTTCAATATAATCTTTTATCAGTTGAAACTTTTTATATCGTTCCAGCATTTCCGGTGTGCAGAATTTTATGCTGCTGATCTTAATATTTAAAGACCGTTTTATCCTTCTGCCTCCCGATTCCGACATCCCCCTCCAGTTCTTGAAAGATTCTGAAATAAATGCATAAGTAGGGATAGTAGTAATGGTTTTATCCCAGTTTTGTATCTTTATGGTCGTGAGGTTCATCTCAATAACATCACCATCTGCACCATATTTCGGCATGGAGACCCAATCACCTATCTGTATCATATCATTTGCTGAAAGTTGTATGCTTGCCACAAATCCCATAAGGGTGTCTTTAAATATCAATAACAAAACAACTGTCATTGCCCCCAAAGCACTAAAAAAGTATAACGGGGATTTATTCAGGAGGAATGATAGAATAATTATACCGCCTATAATGTAAATGGCGATTTTAATTAACTGGAAATAACTATCTAAAGGATTGTCTTTAAATAATTTTGTGTTTTCGAAATAGTACTTGAGGGTATTCAGGAAATTGATGATAACAATAATTAAAACAGTGCTGATATAAGCATTCACTAATCTCAAAATATAAGGAATTGCACCAGAGAAATCTTCGAAAATATAAGGAGTAGTCAAATAAATTACAACAGCCGGTGCAATATGAGAAAGGGTATTAAAAACTTTATTTTCCACCAGAGCATCATCCCATACGGTTTTTGTTTTTTTGATTACTGATCGGATAGAACGGATAAGAACCTTTTTTACAATGAGGTTGGTGACATAAGTAAAGATAAAAAGAACAAATAATAGTATTATTAATTTCAAATACATGGCGGAAGTTTCTTCAACTCCAAGCCCAATTAGCCAATCTGTAAGCCATTCCATCTATTTAGTGTTCATGCGTTTTTCGTAATTTTTTATTCTGTCTTTGCCATCCGTCGAATCACATTTGATTGTCAATTTTCTCAATTCTTTACAAAGATCATTTTCAGTAAAGCCATTTTTATTTCCGCCTTGTAGCTAACGTACGGCTAAAAGGCGTTATGCTCTTTATTCCGAATATAGTGGATAAATGTAACTAGTTTTAGCGATTCCCGATGCAT
>QIEB01000677.1 GCA_003229495.1 Flammeovirgaceae bacterium | reverse complement strand
TAGACGAGCCATTTAGCAATCTGGATACGCTGCTGAAGGACCATGTAAGACAGGAGCTTTTAACCATACTAAAACGGGCAGGGACTACAGTGATATTGGTCACTCATGATGTACAAGATGCCTTATCTATGGCAGATAGGATTGCCGTGTTAAAAGATGGCAACCTGCTCCAGGTAGGCTCGCCGGCAGCCTTATATCAGCAACCTGTGGACATCTATACCGCTGCTTTTTTTGGTAAGGTCAACCTAATACCTGTATTCTGTCGAGATGGAGAAATGATCAGTGAAATAGGTACTTTTAATAGTGAAATAGGGGAGAACAAAGCAGGATTCTTGTGCCTGAGACCACAACACCTATTGGTGGTCCCAAGAGGAAAAAGCGGAATTGCTGCTGAAGTAGTTTCGGCAAACTACATGGGAGGATACCAACAATTAAAGCTAAAAGCAGGAGCGTGTGATCTTTGGTGTCATGCATCCATTGGTACAGATTACCATGTAGGACAGCAAGTCAATCTGGAAATTGACATGAACCAAATCCATATCATCGAAAGTCCGGGTTAAATTATTTCGCAGGATTGAGCCATACATAGTGCTGGAATCCCATATGTATCAACCGAAAATTGAGTCTGAAGGAGAATCCCGGCGCCTGGTCAGGTTGAATGTTGGGCCTGGGCTATCCGTTGCTTGAGCCAGTCTTTTGCATCTTCAATAGCATCAAACGACTTAAACTCAAATCCCAAAATTCTGGAGGCTAGATCCCGGGAAGTTAATTTGGAGATTGCCACTGGTGCAGTGACATGCGCTATATATTGCAAACCCGCCTCCACTGCCATAGGAGCCCATTTGTGCTCTATCCAGTGGTTGATCTCAAACCAATTTCCCTTAGAAATACGCCGATCGCTTAAGACATACGGGCAATTCTGTCCTGTTAACACATTGGTGTATTGAACCATAATTCTTTTTAAATCGTCCACGTCAACATTGCCAACCCATTGCACATAAATCCAGGGGGTATCCTTTTCTTTTGAGACATAAGCAAATATATCACCGGTTGAAGTCCTTAACTCCAATTTTTTCATGATCGAGGGCCGTTCCATGATAAAGGTAATTAATTATTAAAATAATACAATAATTATTCTTCTAATTTTACGTTTTTCTAACAGAGGAGAAGAAATCGTTGGTTATGGCTTTCCTACTTCTCTGTTAATAAGTATCTTACCTTTGATGTAAAAGGAGAATTCGTTGAATTGTTTACAGAAATATACCAATGAAGACTCGCGTTTTCTGGTTATTGACGGATCTTTAGTTCATTACCGGATAGAAGGCGACGGCAGCCCTTTGCTTCTGATTCACGGGGCCTTATCTAGTTTACACACTTTTGACAGCTGGACTGGAATCTTGTCAGATGACCACCAGATCATACGCTTGGATCTGCCAGGTTTTGGACTGTCAGGTACCATGAAAGGCCATGATTACAGCATCAGAGCTTTTGTTAATTTTCTAGCTAAATTTTTGGATCAGCTGGGAATTGACCAGTGTGACATAGCTGGTAGTTCACTTGGGGGATGGCTCGCATGGGAGATGTCCCTTAGAAAGTCAGATAGAGTGAATAAGTTGGTGCTGATTTCTTCAGCAGGAATGGAAGAACTCCATGTGCCACTGCCATTTAAAGTTGCCCGTACCCCAGTATTGGGGAAAGTTATGAAATACGCAATTAAGAAAAGCGTGCTCAGGAAAATTCTAAATCAGGTATTCGTTGACCAGAAAAAAGTAACTAATAAACTGGTTGATCGTTATTATGATTTATTTAGCAGAGAAGGAAATCCCGAAGCATTCCTTTCATTGGCGAATTCCAAGTATAAAAGCCGCACCAATAAACTCAAGGACATAAAAGTACCCACCTTGATCATATGGGGGGAGGATGATAATTGGGTACCCCTGGAGAACGGCTATTGGTTTCAAGTTTGTATTCCCGATTCCAAATTGATCATTTACGAGGGAGT
>QIEB01000378.1 GCA_003229495.1 Flammeovirgaceae bacterium | reverse complement strand
CCAAAAAAAAGGTTATTACGATAGTGCACATTGGATATACCTACAGCGTCCGCATTCTCAGCAATAAATGTATTGTGATATATCAGAACCCCGGCGGGATTAGCTCCCCCGGTTTTTATTGCTCCCCCAAAAGGCACATTATAAACGAGGTTTTTAATGAAATATACAGGACCGCCAAACATGGGTTGGGCACTTAGTCCATGATGTGCGGCGTTAAATCCTCGGTTGTTCATTACCCTAATGTTGTGTACACCGCCGTCTGATTCAATGAAGTCATCCACGGAAAGAAACACGTCATTGTTATAAATATCAATGGATACACACTTGAGATCCTGGGAAACTTCTGGAATGCCATAGGTGCTGATGCAAATACCATCGTGGAAAAAAGAAATCCTATTGTGGCAGATGACATGTCCCTGGCCATACACTTTTACTCCATAGTAGGAATTTACCGGGCTGGGGCCGAAGGTTTTCATATTGCTCCAGCCATTGAGCCGGTAATGGTCATCTCGTCCGATCATTACATTGTCGGCGATATAAAAATTCTTTGACCCTGCCCATTCAGTATGAACTCCAATTCCCACATCTTCAAGCCGGCAATTGCGCACTGTTAGATCCGAGCAACCCATCTGATCCTTAATTCCGGCGTAGAAGGCGATTTCAGTATTTCGTACAGTGATTCCCTCAAATATGTGGTGATCCGCAGCCATAACATCAAATAATTTAAAGACATTGTCCCCATCAAAAATCACTTCTCCATCACCAGCTGCTTTAATAGTTATCGGCTTTTCCCTTGTACCGTCACGTGTAAGTACATATGAGCCAAAGAATGGGATTTGGTGCGGATTGACGTAGTCACGACGATTGGCTTTATAGAGACCAGCATGCACCAGTATGGTGGTACCCGGTTCAACAGGCCGGCGGTGCACTACATCCCAATCCCCAAGACCGGGTCCGTAATATGCCTGTAACAGCCCGGTGAACGAGGGCTCCTCACGTTGTCCCTCATAGTTAGGCGGGTAAACATGTAGGATCTTTCCTTCTTTGTAAGATTGAGGTACTTGCCTGGTTTGAACCACTACCAATTGCGTGGATGTCCCGTTAACCCCATCGGGATCAGACATTTCAAAACGGCATTCATAGCGCTGGCCCGGCTTCAACCCGAATATGCTTCCCGCAAACATTCTTGGGGTCCAGTACTCGAGAAACTCTTTCGAGCGCCATACTTTTTCGTCACCAATGCGTAGCAGGGGTTGGGCGGTATTCCATGTATCATTGCCAACCGGCCTGAAGCTGACCTCTACCTTTGCATTGCGGTTGTCATCACCTTCAATTTTCCATTCAAATCCAAGGTTGTGCAGGGTTGCCGGCTCTACAAGAAACTCACCAGCAGTAACCGGGTCACCGGCCACAACAGAAATTGTAAAAACCAATGATAGACAAAAAGAGATCAGGAGGAAGATGGTCCATTTCATAACTCAGGAAATTTATTACTATAACTCACAAACGCAATTGACTTGCTATCCGGAGACCAGCTGGGCACATTTATAGTCCCCTGTCCACCATAGAGATAGGCAATTGTTCTGGGTACACCGCCAGACGCTGGCATCAACCTTAATTCAACCCTTTTGTAAGTAGGATGAGATACTGGATCAATATGGATAGGAAATGAAATAAACGCTATCCAGTTTCCGTCAGGCGAAATATGTGGAAACCAATCGTTATACTGGTCAAAAGTGATCTGCTCTTTCTGGGATCCATCGGGTTTCATTCTCCAGATTTGCATGGTGCCGGTGGGGCTGGCATTGTAATAGATATATTTGCCATCAGGGGTGTATTCTGGCCCGTCAGCATGAGACCCCTTATAATCCGTAAGCCTGACCTCCTCGCCTCCTTTGATCGAAATCCTGTATAGATCGTAATTATCGGATTCTCTTCGGGCAACATAAACAACCTCCTTATTATTTGGGGCCCAACCGTGCCAATAAGATGGGGTTTTTTCCGTTACTTGT
>QIEB01000587.1 GCA_003229495.1 Flammeovirgaceae bacterium | reverse complement strand
ACGGGTCTCGTTAAAATATTCTTGCTCGTATGTTTCTTCAATTACTACTACTTTGCCATTTGCAGGTGCATATACTTTGTGGTCATCAAGTGGAGTATGCACTTTGGGGTTCCTGAAAAACTGCAGGATCATGAAGAATAATAGAGTGCTGGCAAGGTGTAACACTATTGGCCAAGGTGGAGGCCAGGTTAAGAACTGGATTGCTAATAAGTTTAATGCTATGAGAACTACTGCCGTAATCAGCAATGGAACATATCCTTCCCGATGTATGGTCATACTTCCCGTCTATTAAAACCCACCTCTGAATTTATAGGTTTTACTTACTTTGTCTATGGCCACAATGTAGGCCGCAATCCGCATACTTACTTTATACTCCAGTGAGGCCTTATACACACGGTCAAACGCGTCTTTCATGATGCGATCAGAACGGCGATTTACCCGTTCTGCTGACCACTTATAACCTAATCTATTTTGGACCCACTCAAAATAGGAAACTGTTACTCCTCCGGCATTTGCCAGAATATCAGGGGCTACCATTATTCCCTTATCATTTATTATGGGATCTGCGTTGGCTGAGGTAGGTCCGTTGGCGCCTTCAACGATCAGCCGGACATTAATCTTGTCGGCATTTTTAGTGGTGATCACATCTTCAGTTGCAGCTGGTACCAGGACATCCACTTTTAATGTAATGATATCTTCTCCCGAAATTTTCTCAGCCATTTCAAATCCCTCCAAATGTCCATTGTTCTTGTCCCGATATTTAATGGCTTCTTCCACTGGAATTCCATTCTTATTATAATAGGCGCCGGATAAGTCACTCACAGCCACTACCCGACATCCTCTTTCTTCCAATAAAAGACTGGCATAGGAACCTACATTACCAAACCCCTGCACGGCAATAC
Source organism: Flammeovirgaceae bacterium (assembly GCA_003229495.1). Lineage (GTDB taxonomy): Bacteria > Bacteroidota > Bacteroidia > Cytophagales > Cyclobacteriaceae > SZUA-3. The sequence continues at coordinate 1,128 of QIEB01000587.1, read as the reverse complement.
TTGCCTGGTACGGATTGATCTTTAGTTTTTCCATGGCAGCTAAAGCGGCTACCATTACACCTCTACCGGTAGCTTCCGCTCTTCCCAGTGAGCCACCAAGAACCAAAGGTTTACCGGTAACTACACTATTTACAGTCATTCCTTGTATTCTTGAATAAGCATCCATCAACCAGGCCATTTCTCTAGGTCCTGTCCCCATATCCGGTGCAGGTATGTCCCGGTCTGGTCCGAAGATTTCCGCCATTGCAAAGGTATATGCTCTGGTTAATCGTTCGATCTCACCAGCTGACATTTGCCGGGGGTTACATTTAATACCACCTTTTGCACCACCAAAAGGGATATCTACTACTGCACATTTCCAGGTCATCCAGGCAGCTAAAGCTTTAACCTCGTCCATATGAACACTCATATCATACCTGACCCCCCCTTTGGACGGCCCCAGGATATTTGAGTGTATTACTCTAAAACCTTCAAATACCTGGATGGAACTATCATCCATGGTAACAGGTAGTGATACCTGAACCTGTTTTGCGGGAGACTTGAGTACATTATAGACCTCATCGTCCAGTCCCAACGCCTGTGAAGCGATTTGAAACCTGGACATCATAGACTCAAAAGGATTTTCTTTGTCTTTTATAGGAGCCGGTTCAATATAGGCCATAACTAAATGTGTTGTTTATGATGCTTGCAAGGTAACGATTTTGACTAAAAAGTTGCTCCAAATAACCGGCCAATTTTATAGATCTGTTGGCTGCCACCATGTCACAATTTAAGCAACAAAGAACTTCAAAAATGCCACAATAAAAGGAGTTGAGATCAGCAGACCATCGAACCTGTCCAAAAAACCACCGTGTCCTGGTATACTTCGCCCCGAGTCTTTTATTTCCATGCTTCTTTTTAACTGTGATTCTACCAAATCCCCCAAAGTACCAGCAACAATTACCAGTATACCTATAATAAGCCATTCCCATAGCCTCAGGGAATCAGCCCAAAATGACCCAACAAACACCACCAGCAGGGTTAATAACGCGCCACCTGCGCTGCCTTCCCAGGATTTGTTAGGTGATAACCGTAAGAACAACTTGGTCCGTCCGAAGCGCACACCCACGAAATATGCACCAACATCAT
>QIEB01000405.1 GCA_003229495.1 Flammeovirgaceae bacterium | reverse complement strand
GTGCCGGAAGTGGCGAAAAACACGTCATTTCCCGAAACCCCTTCAAAGAACACATTCAACTCAAAGTTTTTAAATGAGAAATTATTGTTCCAGCTAAATATGAAGTCCGGGTAGGGATTACCGATAATAGAACGGTCATCATTGGTTATCTCGCCATCACCATCAAGATCTACGTACTTTACGAATCCATCATCGGTCAGTCCATCTTCTGTAAAACCAAAAAATACGCCTAGTGGCTCTCCTTCCCTGGCAAGATTTAAGGGCGCTGCCAGTGGAATACCCAATCCACTTCCAAAAACATCTTCGCCAATCTTAACCACTTCACTGTTATTGAAAGACATCTGGGCAAATACGTCCCAAGTGAAATCACCTACAAAAATATCGGCGCCGATACCCAGTTCAAATCCTTTATTTGAAATCTCACCCAAGTTTGTGGTTACGGTACCAAATCCAGTGGATGGTGCAATTGGAATGTTAGCCAGTAAATCTTCGGTTTTTTTATCATAATAATCTAATGTCAGCCTGATCCTTTCATCCATAAACCCGAAATCCAATCCTATGTCCAACTGAGTGGTAGTTTCCCATTGTAGCTCAGGATTAGGCAATGCCGATGGAGCGATACCTATAAAGTCACTGTTGCCAAAAATGGTTCTTACTGAACTCAGTCGATTCAAAGATTGATATGGACGTAAGGCTGTGCTTCCGGTCTGTCCATAGCTGGCCCGCAGTTTCAAATTAGAAAACAAATTTAGATTCCTGATGAATTCTTCATCTGACAACCTCCAGGCAAAGGCGCCGGATGGAAAAACTGCCCATTTGTTGTCGGCCCCAAATCTGGAGGAGCCGTCAGCCCTCACGCTAAATGTGAATAACATTTTGTCGTTTAATGAATAATTTGCTCTTCCCAGCCATGAGAGTAAAGTCCACTCACTGACGTTGGAAATATTTGGATTAATTATCTGAGCGCTTCCAAGGCCATCGCTTTCTAAAACATCATTAGGAAATCCAGTTCCACTCTGTTGATTGAATTTCCCGCTGAAATTTTGCCAGGTGTATCCACCCACCACTGTTAGTCTATCATTGGTTCCAATATCTCTGGAATAGGTCAAAATATTCTCGCTTAAAAACGAAATATTTCGAATTAGAGAGACACTTGCCGACCCACTGGGGGACTGCTGAATAATAGAAGGGGAATAAAAATTGACATCTTCATAAGTTTGTTCTGTGCCGACTTTGACATCCAGTACCAGACCATCAACTATGGTTATTCCAACTCCCAAATCTCCAACAATTGTAGTAGCCAGTCGTTGGTTCTTTATGGCAGCGTATGCCAATGGATGTTGCTGCGAAACTGTAGTGAATGGGAATTGGCCGGCCAGCGGAAATAATTCTCCATCCTCGTCATATACCGGAGATAACGGGGGCGCTGAATATGCTGAACTTAAAATACTTCCACCACCAGACCCATTATCCGGATTGACACCGTTTACTTCCGATCGTGTGGCAATTAAATGAGTAGTTACTTTTACCCGCTCAAGCACTTGATGGTCTAATCCAAATCTTAACGACCCTCTCTTAAGTCCTGAATTTACCAGAACTCCGTCTTGTTTAAAGAAATTTCCTGACAGGTTATAAGAGGATTTCTCGGTAGATCCAAAAAATGAAAGGGTATGGCTTTGAATGGCTGCAGTTTCAAATACCACATCCTGCCAATCCGTCTCAATGTCAGGCAGATTGTTCAAATCGAAAAATTCTGCCTCCCCATCGTTGCGGGCCCTTTCATTGGCTATTTCAGCATATTGCTGGGTATTAAGGAAATCAAATGTCTTACTCACCTTTTGAACTCCGTAATAGCTGTCAAGTGAAATTCTTCCGGCTCTTTTGGCATCCCTGTTGGTGGAAATAATCACCACCCCGTTTGCACCCCTGGCGGTGGCAGATGCATCTTTCAAAATATCAATGGAAGCGATATCAGCAGGATTAAGAAAATCAATTCCTCCGGTAATTGGGAAACCATCCACCACAAATAAAGGTTGGTTACTGCCCAAAAAGGAGTTGCCGCCACGAATCTGAATTTGAACAGGGCTCCCAGGCTTTCCGGAGTTTTGGGTTACCCTGACCCCCGTTGCCCTGCCTCTAAGCGCTTGGTCAACACTGGGTGTAGGATAAGCATTAATATCCTCACTATTAACTTGAGATACGGAACCGGTCAGGTCTCTTTTTTGCACCGACCCATATCCAATTACCACTATTTCTTCAAGTTGCTTGGTGTCAACGGATAGTGCAACATCTA
>QIEB01000397.1 GCA_003229495.1 Flammeovirgaceae bacterium | reverse complement strand
GGTGTATCCGCGTTTGTCCTGACCTTAAGCCTGCGAATTTCATCCGCCCATTTCATAAGCTTGTTAAAATCCCCACTGAGTGTCGGTTCTACTGTGGGTACTTGTCCCAGTATGACTTCACCACGTGTGCCATCCAGAGAAATGTAGTCACCTTTTTTAATGGTTTTTTCACCTACCGTAAATTCCTCTTTATCATAATCTATCTGAATGCTTCCACATCCTGCCACACAGCACGTTCCCATCCCTCTGGCAACTACGGCCGCGTGTGAGGTCATGCCACCCTTGGTTGTAAGTATCCCCTCTGCGACGTGCATCCCTCCAATATCTTCCGGTGATGTCTCTATTCGTACGAGTATTACCTTCTCATGCCTTGCCACTAACTTTTCAGCTTCATCGGCGTGGAATGTTACTTTACCGGAAGCGGCTCCTGGTGATGCAGGCAGGCCTGACGCAATAACATCTCTTTTCGCTTTCGGATCAAATGTCGGGTGTAGTAGCTGATCCAATTGGTTTGGGTCTATCCTGCTGATGGCCGTTTTTTTGTCGATAAGTTTCTCCTGTACCATATCGACTGCTATCTTTACGGCTGCCTGTGTGGTCCGCTTCCCATTTCGTGTCTGAAGCATAAACAACTTTCCTTCTTGTATCGTAAACTCCATATCCTGTAAGTCTTTGTAGTGTTTCTCCAATTTGTTTTTTATGGTTACTAATTTTTTATATGCTGTGGGTAGTTCTTTTGCCAAATCACTTATTGGCTCCGGAGTTCGTATACCTGCTACAACGTCCTCACCCTGCGCGTTCAGCAGAAACTCTCCATAGAATTTGTTTTCGCCATTAGATGGATTCCTGGTAAAGCACACACCTGTAGCGGAATTGCTACCGGTATTTCCATATACCATAGCCTGAATATTTACGGCTGTACCCAATAAACCACTGATATCATATATTTTTCTATATTTTACCGCTCTTGGATTATTCCAGGAATCAAAAACCGCCACAATTGATTTTCGCAATTGTTCTTTAGGGTTTAAAGGGAAATGGGTGCCGGTTCTCTTTTTGTAAATAGCAATGAAATCCTTACAGATCTCCTTCAATTGCTCAGCGCTAAGGTCAGTGTCATTTTCAACATTTGCCTTTTTCTTGTGTCGGTCAAGTATTTCCTCAAAGTCATGATGTTTCATACCCATCACAACATTGCCAAACATATTTATGAACCGTCTATATGCGTCCCAGGGAAATCTATTATTACTCGTTTTATTTATAAGACCCTGTATAGAATCAGGGTTTAGCCCAAGGTTTAGTACCGTGTCCATCATCCCCGGCATAGAAGCCGCGGCACCGCTTCTTACTGACACTAACAAGGGGTTGCTTGCGTCTCCTAATTTAGCGCCCATTTCGCGTTCAAGGCGGGAGAGGTTTCTATCAATTTCACGTTGGAGTCCGGCAGGAAACTTTTTATTATTGTTATTGTATTCATCGCATGCCTCAGTTGTAATGGTAAATCCGGAAGGCACAGGGAATCCGAGATTTGCCATTTCTGCAAGATTAGCACCCTTACCACCGAGAAGATCCTTCATGTTGGCATTGCCATCAGCGCTGTTGTTACCAAAAAAATATATGTACTTCTTTGTCATAATTTTCACCTTTTTTCAAGTTTATGACAATACCGATCAATGAACGGTATTGCTTAGTAATCTTGCTTTGGCAAAATTACCATTCTAGAATGAATAGTCTTTCTGTACTAACTATAGTGTCGCATAACCGCCCGCCTGAATGACAAAGCCCGCCCAGCCGGGCCTTTCAGACGGGTCGGGAGGCAGCCAAATTAAAAACAATTTAGAGATTCATGGATTTAGAAATTCCTTAATCCCTGAATTCTTAAATTATGGTAATTATTTACAGTATTTCAGCCATAAAACCTGGAGTTTGTCAGACGGTGAAATGAAGCATTCGATACTATCAAACATGTTTATGCCTAGCAAGGAAAATTATTACTATTGTTTTGACATAATAGGGAGGTTTTGGTAGCATT
>QIEB01000084.1 GCA_003229495.1 Flammeovirgaceae bacterium | reverse complement strand
TTTGAAGGGCTAATATTGGTTCCGGAGGAGCCGGAGACTTTATGTAGGTAATAGTTACTTTCGGTTTTGACCTTATCAACGTTTCTGTTTCCGGGTCGGAAACTTGCTCGGTATCTGGTGATTCCCCAATACTTTCATTTTTTAATATGTCTCTATTTTCATCGGTCAAGGCCAGTGTGGGTTCAGCAACCACTGAGACAGAGAGTGGACGTTCAGGTTGTTTTTGGGTATTTTGAATACTGGATTCTTCTATAGGATTACTAACAACTTGTTCTTCAAAATCTGGGGTATTGATTTTCTGTGTACTGGACTTTTCTGATAGTGTTGGAGCGGGCTGGTGCATTTCCTCTCCTCCATTTTTGGCAGGCTTGTTGACGCTCATGACCTTTTGTACGCCCTCATCTTGAGCAGAGTCATTCCAGCTTCGAACTACATACACGCTAACAGCAATCAAGGCAAGGACAGCAGCTAACCGTGCGAATTGAATCCAGACGCTTCGTTTCTGTTCTTTTAGCCGGTTACTGAGCTTTCTACCGGCCTCCGGAGATGGTATCTCAGAGTAACCTGCAAGTTTCTCTCTGAACATTTCATCTAATCTTTGCTCATTCATTGTTTGTGATGTTAGATTTTAGAAATTCTTCATCCTTTTTCAGCTGCTTTTGTAACAAACCTCTCGCCCGGCTTAACTGGGATTTGCTGGTACTTTCACTGATCTTCAAAAGCTCCGATATTTCCTTGTGACTATAACCTTCGATGGCGTAGAGATTGAAAACGGTGCGATATCCAAGTGGTAGTTTACAAACCATTTTCATAAGGTCTTCAGCTTCCAGATGATCACTGGGCCACCTAAAGTTCGATTGATACTCTGCGGTTTCAATATCCACTTCCAGATACATGGTCCTTTTCTTTCTCAAATGACCCAGCGCTTGATTTATCATGATCCTCCTTAACCAACCGGCTAAGCTTCCTTTTCCGGAATAACTGTCTATTTTTTCAAATGCTTTCATAAAGCCTGAAATCATAACGTCCTCGGCTTCACTTACCTCTCGAACATAACGCAAACACAACGGATACATGATTGGTGCGAACTTTTCATAGAACAAGCGTTGGGCCTTTCCATCTCGTTGACAGCAGGCTTTTGCAAGCGCTTCTTCTGATAAGGACTTGTAAAGATTCAACCCCATAAATATCCTTCTATTCTATTGATGCAAATCTACTAACATGCGTTGCATGACGCAGAAAAAATTTAGGATCAAATAGCTCCCAGGAGTCTTACTTGTAAGTCCATTATTTTGGGATTAATGGAATGAGTGATTAAAGGATTGGGTAAAATTCCGGGTTGGGAATTTTAGGTACTTATCACCCTAATTCTTATGGCTGCCATCGCAATATGGAAAATTTGCTGATTTAGTGCAGCGGCAGAACGCCACACTTTCTTTGGTTTGTTGTTTACCCTCTTCATCTAACACCTCACAAAGCCCTTTAATAATAAGCGGCCCTCCGGACATTAGCTGTACTTTAACCGATTCTGTTTTCATGGTTGTGGTCTCTTGTTTTTTTATTGATAAAGCCCCAGAGGGACATTTACCGACCTGGTTTACGATAGTTTCACCGGTGGCCTGGCTCAGATCTATCCATGGTTTGCGATTTGGGTCGAAGACCTTGCCTAACCCATGTACACACTTAGCAGAGTGTATGCAAAGACCTGGCTGCCACACCACAGTTAACTCATCATTGGTATATTCTTTTAAAGCCATTATCCTATTTTTTTAATGCTACCGGAGGTTTTATTACTTAGTTTCTCAGGGTTCCCCCGATAATAGATATTACCACTACCACTAACCCGCGAATCCAAACTGTTGTCAACCTGTACCCGGCAGTTTCCGGAACCACTGATTCGCACCTCGCAGTTTTCGGAAGCGAGATTTTCCGCATCAAGATTGCCGGATCCACTTATGAAAAACCGTGTGTTCCGCGCAGAACCTCTAAGGTCCATATTGCCTGACCCGGAAATTTTACTTTCGAGATCAACGGCTTTTATGTCCAGGTCCAGTTCTCCTGACCCACTAATTCCCACGTACATGGTTTTGGACTCCAAAGTATTTTCACCTTGAATATTGCCAGAACCATTTACGGAAAGGTGCTCGAAAGTAGGGTTGGTAATATATATTTTGACATTCCTGGCTTTCCAGCTTTTCCACCAATTCCAGTCACTGTCTTGTTTGATTACCAGGATACCGCCTTTTACTTCAGTTTTAATATGTTCAAGAGCTTCTTCGGAGGCTTCAATAACTACCGAAGATGCACTACCTTGTTTCACATATAAATTGGCGGACATCCCTAATTTAACCCCCTCGAAAGGTCCAACATTTCGAGTTTGTTTTTGGGCAACCGCTGAATTGACTACCAATATTGATAGCAAAATGATTAAGAGTACTTGTTTTGATATTCCCATGATCAATGAATTTTAGCTATATATATATAGATAGAATTCAGCACTGACAGGTTGCACCCAAGTCAATTTTTTTTTGTTTACTCAAGATAACGGGATATTTCATGAATAGAATCAAAATACTTATATTAAATATAATATAATCAATGAATCACTATATCATGAGATTAATTTCAAGAACTTATCCGTTGCTGGCATCTGCTATGCTCTTTTTGGGATTGTCCTGCAGTAGTGATGAGAATGCTTTGCCCCAGGAGCCAGACTACGATTTCCCGGCAGGTAAAGTTTTTTTTGACATACCTCCTGTTGATTTAACTGGAGTGATGTTTTTTGAACCAATGGGCCAATTTGGGGTGTTTCCAGTGGACCATGGAGGATTTCATCATATTGAGATAGCTGTACCCGAGCCTTTAACACCCGTGTATGCTATGGCAGACGGTCAAATTAGGTCCTTGGGAAAATCAGGTCCGGATAATTGGGTGGATATCAAATACAGTACCACCATCAGCACCAGACTAGGCCATGTGGGGACATTTGAGGATTTTATTCTGGAAAAGACCGGCCCCTTGATTGAGGGTCAAACACTTTTTATCAACATTGATGTAACCAAAGGTCAGGTTATTGCTTATGTCTCCTCATTTTCTGCGTTGGATATCGGATTACATGACTTGGATATCGAAAACAATTTTCTTTACCCGGAGCAATATGGATTCGAATTGAGATATGCCTCCAGCATATTCAATTATTTTCGGGAACCGGTGAAATCGGAATTACTTACCAAGGCCATCAGACAACAGGAACCCAGAGGGGGAAAAGTAGATTATGATGTAAATGGCACTCTGGCTGGTAATTGGTTTCTTCCGGGAAGTAATGATTTTGCTGATTTTGATAAACATTTCGCCATAGGTTTCGATCACATATACAGAGACCGTATTGCCATTTATGATGGGTATGCTCGTTTTGCACAGAATGATTTCACATATTTTTATTCATGGGTAAAAAACAATGGTCCGTTGCCGGAAAAGGTGGATCTGGCATTTGGAATAGTAAAATACGAAATGGTCCCAAGGCGGTGGTTGGACCGAATTGACAGCGTAACCTGGAAGTTAAATTCTCTGGCAGGTGTAGATGAGCAGACTGTTAGCGGCGTTTTTCTTTTTGAAATGTTGGATGCTGAAACAATGCAGACGGAATTTTTTTCTGGTAAATTGGCGGATGAAGTCACTGGGTTCAGCGGAAATCAGAGGATATATATTCGAAACCCATAAATCCGGGTTGAAAATTCACACTTTGGTTGCTACCTTTTTCCATGGCTTGAGCTGCCAGTAGATAGTGGCGGTAGTCAATAGATTTCCCTGTACATC
>QIEB01000196.1 GCA_003229495.1 Flammeovirgaceae bacterium | reverse complement strand
CCTCTCCCTTGGGTGGACCCAATTATTTTATTAATTACAGATGCTTCTACCAGCTACTATATGTTTTTTGATCTTCATTGTCACCCGTCGTTTAAAACCTTTCTGGGTAATCGTCAGCAGTCACTGCGCAAAGATTGTTGGACCAACCTGAATTTCGACATTGATATGAACATCCTGGATTCTCAAGCCAGTCTGGCTCAAATAAAAACCGGAAAGGCCAAACTAGTTGTTTGCGCCCTCTATGCCTTGGAAAATGCTTTTGCCGGTTCATGGAAAATAAAGGCAGCGGCAGGATTCTCACCTCATATCGAAAAGATGTTTCTCAAGGAGATCCGCCGACAAGAATGGGGCTATCGGGAATTAATGTTGGATGAGCATCAGCATTTAATGTTGAGCAAGGATATCTCATCACAAAAATCATTCGTGGTCCTGGACAGTATCAATGATTTCGATCCTAGCACCGATAAACTACAACTTATTTTAGCAGCTGAAGGAGGGCATAATTTTTATCACAATGTTCAGAAACCGGGAGTTCAGAGCGAAGTCCTGGAGAACCTCAGGTTTCACAAACAACCGGGAAATCCCCGGCTCCTCTATGTCACCCTGACTCATTTGCAGCAGTCCGGGTTTTGTACCCATGCCTTTGGCATGAAATTGATAAAGAACCAAGTGTTTAACCCTGTGGGCAAAAGTTTAAACCCCTTGGGTCGTGCCTTTATTAGAGAAGCGTTGTCCACCCAGCATGGACGGCGTATTCTAGTTGATGTAAAACATATGAGCTTAAAGTCTCGCTTGTCTTTCTATCAGCTTCGAAAAAATGAATTCCCGGATGCGCCAATTGTGGCCACTCACATGGGCGTTACTGGGGTTTCTTATTTGAAAAAGCCCGTGCATAAACTCCAATCAAATATTAAAAAGAAATGTGTGGAGGTGTTTTACTATCGCAATGCTGGTGCAATAGACACTTATTTCAACCCCTGGTCAATCAATTTGTATAACGAGGACATTAAGGAAATCATGAAATCCGGGGGATTGATTGGCCTATCGCTGGATCAAAGGATCCTGGGTTGGGGTAATGTTAGTAAGGAACATTTCAGTGAGGAGGAATTTGTGCAGACTGAGTTTCAACCGGTTAAAAGACCAAATTATCATCCGCATGTGAATCCTAATCAACTTCCCGCTAAAAAGTTAAACGACTGGCAGGTTCGTTATCTGTGCAATAATTGGCTACACGTGATTAAAGTGGGCAAGCAAGAAATTGGTGATGATGCCTGGAACCATGTATGTATCGGTTCGGATTTTGATGGCTTGATTGACCCTGTAAATGAATTTAAGTCTGCCGCGGATTATAAATTTCTCTTTGGACGGGTGGTGGAATGGCTTCCCCTAATGGCGGAGGCTATGGACATCCCACTCTCCGCACAGGAAGTACAGGATAAGGTGCGTGGACTGGTGTTTGATAATGCGTTGGGGTTTTTGCAGGAGCACTATGTTTAGTGATGAATTATAAATGATGAGTGATGAATTGGCTAATGGACCTGCCCCGGTTTAGTTGAATTTTGAGTTTTTGTGGAGATCTGAAAGGCAGCTTGTCATGGTTTTGTACCATACATTCCTTGGTATGAGTACTCTTTTAATCGTATTTTATTTGCTTTAAATTTTTCTGTGCTACCATTAATAGGGATCTTAATCTGTAGCGATCCGATTACGGGACCAACAATGCCACCAAGCAATCCCAAACCGATGCCACCGCTTAATGCCTTCTCCTCAGCTGTGTACTGAAAAATACAAAAGGAATTGGAGTTGCATGTGTCATCCCCACTTATAAGCCCGATAAGAGCTCCTGTTACGAATCCACTGACGAAACCAATTAAAACTCCACGTCCTATACTCCCCTTCCTCCTCAATTTGATTTTTTCAATTTCATAGATATAGACATCCTGATATTCAAATTGATTTAGATCATAGGCCTCATGTTCTAAGCTATTTGAAATTAGTAATTTGGTATCTTCAACCTGATACAACGCACCTATTAGTCGTGAGCTTC
>QIEB01000095.1 GCA_003229495.1 Flammeovirgaceae bacterium | reverse complement strand
ACTGCCCCGTTCTGAGGGAATTGTTACGGAAGAATGGAAATATGTCCGCTACCTTGACCGGCAGCCTGATTATGAATGGATGTACCATACCGGCGCTGATCCTATGGAAAAGCAAAACCTGGCAGAGGACAAAACATACGATGATAAAAAAGCCGTGCTAAAAAAGCGATTTGAGAAATTGGCCCAACAGTATAATTAATAAGAGGATAATTAAATTGGGGAATGCGTAAATGATTAAGAATACTCACCTACATTGTAGCTCTGCTGTCTCATATCTAAGCGTAAGTGGAATAACCGGCAGCATCAGAATGAATAGGTATACCATGAGGCTGATCTTTCCAGTTATTTTCATTTTTGTGGTTGTATGTGGTTGTACAGAACACAAGACTGATAAAAAGGCCACTACCATCAAACCCAATATTGTGCTGATTTTGTCAGATGATCAGGCTTGGACCGATTACGGTTTCATGGGGCATGGGGTAGTGCAAACGCCCAATCTGGACCGTCTTGCTACTGAAAGTGTGGTGTTTACCAGAGGATATGTACCAACGGCTGTGTGCCGGCCTTCTCTGATGACTCTGGTCACCGGTCTATACCCGCATCAGCATAAAATTACCGGCAATGACCCCCTCAGTAGCGTTGCAGATGTTCCTGACTTTCCACGTGAGGAGCTTTTAGTCAATGTTGATAATATTCCAACCCTGCCTCGCCTGCTGGCTCAGCAGGGGTATCTTGCTCATCAATCGGGAAAATGGTGGGAAGGGAATTACCAACGTGGTGGCTTTACCCATGGAATGACTCAGGGGACCAGACACGGAGATAAAGGACTAACTATTGGCCGTGAGAGTTTAGACCCCATTTATGATTTTGTAGAATATGCTTTATCTGAAGAGAAACCCTTCTTTCTGTGGTACGCTCCGTTTATGCCCCACAGACCGCACAACCCACCTCAGCGGTTACTGGATAAATATTCTGACAAAGATTTGACACCTTCCATAGCCAGGTATTACGCTATGGTGGAGTGGTTTGATGAAACTTGTGGCCAGCTCATTGATTTTCTGGATAAAAAAGGCCTTCGCGAGAATACCCTCATTTACTATGTATGTGACAATGGCTGGATCCAGCAGCCCAATGGAAATGGTTTTGATTTTGGTTCTAAACAGAGTCCTATGGATGGTGGGGTACGAACGCCTATGCTGATTTCATGGCCCGGCAAACTCAAACCGGCCAAGAGGGAAGAAATTATTTCAAGCATTGATTTTTTTCCCACCATGCTTAGCATAGCAGGTATCGAACCTCCTGCCAATCTGCCCGGTCTAAACCTTTGGAATGAACTATCTACCGGTAAACCGATTGATCGAAAGATAATTTTTGGAGAAGCCTACGGGCACGACATAATAGATAAAGATCATCCTGAAGCCTCTCTGGCTAACCTCTGGTGTATAGAATATAACTGGAAATTGATCCTTAGCTATGACGGGCGAATTGAAGGTTGGGGGCGGTTTACCCATGATGAAATGAGAAAGGAACCGGTAAGACTTTACGATATCTTAAATGATCCCCATGAAAAGGTCAATCTTGCCGAACAATATCCCGAAGTGGTGGCCCGCCTGACCAGGACCATCGAAAATTGGTATCCTCTGAAGGAGCGGAAATTATTAGTAATAAAATAATTAATTGATTTCCTATATGAATTATCTCCTTTTTATTTCACTGATATTCATTTCATGTAATGGAAGTGATAAACCAACAAAACCCAATGTTGTTTTCATAATGGCAGATGATCAGGGCTGGGGGGATCTAAGCATCAACGGAAATCCAAATATCAGCACCCCAAATATTGATCTATTAGCTAAAAACGGGGCATTATTTGACAGGTTTTATGTAAGTCCCGTTTGCTCACCAACCCGCGCAGAAATATTGACCGGCAGATATCATGTTCGTGGGGGGGTGTACAGTACCAGTGCCGGCGGGGAAAGACTGGATTTGGATGAAACTACCATAGCAGAAATTTTCAAACAAGCCGGTTATCAAACTGCAGCCTATGG
>QIEB01000155.1 GCA_003229495.1 Flammeovirgaceae bacterium | reverse complement strand
TCGGCCGGCTGTCGCGCATGGATGCCATGCAGGGCCAGGCCATGTCTCTGGAGCGGGAACGCAGAAACCAGCGGGAGTTAACGAGAATCGCTGCCGCGCTGCACCGTATTGACAATGAAGAATTCGGCCATTGCGAGGCCTGCGGAGAGGACATCGCCCGGCAGCGGCTTGAGATCAACCCCACCGCTATCCTGTGTATTGATTGCGCCCGTCGCAGTGAACAACAATCCAATAAACCATGAATAGCCTTAAATACAAGTAAAAACTTATATGGTAATTCCGGATAATATCCGATAGAATTAGTCAGGTATTTCCCCACTTATTTTGTAGGAGTGACACCACAATGCAGGCAGAAGTAGACGGAAAGGGCATCGCGCTGAGCGAAGCGGGTTGGCTGGAGAACCTGGACCAATGGAACGAAGGGCTGGCCGTGGAGATCGCCAGGAACGAACAAATCCCGGAACTGACCGAGGAACACTGGGACATCATCAATTTAGCCCGTGAATATTTTGTGGACTATGGCATCGTCGCTGAGCCGCGCCTGTTCTCCAAGATCATGAAGAAAAAATACGGTAACGATCGCAGCAGCCAGAAATATATATACTCGCTGTTCCCCACCGGGTTGATCAAGTGCGCCAACAAGGTCGCAGGCCTGCCACGCCCCAAGGGCTGTAGTTAGGATCCGCCCATACAGTAATAAAAAGAGCCGCAATAGCGGCTCTTTTTTATATAACAACAAAAACGTATTCTGACCCGAATAGCACTTACTTAAGGACACTTCTATTAATACCCTCTCCCCCCGGGAGAAGGGGAATAAAACAAGGATAACTTATTGATTTAATATCCCCTCATCCTAACCTTCTCCCTGAGGGAGAAGGAATTTCCTATTAATAGAAGTGCCCTTAAGCTAAAAGCATAGTCATTCCGGGCGGACCCCGGATACCGGGTCAAGCCCGGTACAGGCTTTGTTGATCCGGGGGAAGACCCGGAATCCAGAGTATTAAAACTAGGTACATCTGGATTCCCGCCTTCCCATAGAACCTCCTTCGGAGGTTCATTATGGATTTCCTGAACCCGGAACGAGTTCTGGTTGTGCGGGAATGACGGCATTTGCTACATCCAGGTTTTAAGTAAGTGCCATCCGGGTCCGGGGGAATTTAACCCCCCACCTCCCAGACACCAGCCAGTGTGGTATTGATCTGGTCTTTTTTTGTTCCAGAGTCATGCGCCCACAATGGTATTATTGTAGCTATGAGAAGCCCTGCTAACATTGGTCCCGTAATTAATGGAATTGTCTGGCCACCAATCCCTGCTAACAAAAATAATCCGCTTTCTGACCTGCTTTCCTATTTAGGTAACACTGAACATTTTGCCCCCAGTGATCTGCAAACGCACCAGCTTTCCCAAATAAATGAGTTAATTAAATACGCATATCAGCATGCACCCTACTACAAAACCATATACAAACAGTCAGCTATTGATCTAAAAAAACCTTTAAGCCTTAAGAACTTCCAAACTCTGCCCATTATGGATAGAAACATGACCAAAAAAGCTGGGCGTGATGTAATTTCAGTAAATCTGCCAGACGACCATGGAAGTACCTTAAAGGGTTTTACAACAGGATCCACGGGCACGCCCCTTGAATACCACGGCACCTCTCTTACCCAATTTTTCTGGAATGCACTTACCTTACGTGAGCACCTTTGGCATCAAAGAGATTTTTCTCTAAAGCTGGCCGTCATACGAGAGGGTTTAAAGAAATCAAGACCGAAAAGCTGGGGAATGCCTGTTGATCTGCTTTATAAAACTGGCCCTGCAGCTTCACTGGATATTCAAACCGATATACATGAACAGATACGGTGGCTACAAGATGAGAAGCCTGATTACCTGCTCACCTATCCTTCCAACATCCATGCTATCGCCATACTTTGCAAGCAAAAGAATATAAAACTAAAGACATTGAAACAAATAAGAACTATATCCGAGGTTCTCAGAGCAGACACACGTGAGTTATGTCGGGATGTTTTTAATGTCGAAATTGCAGATATTTATAGCGCCAGAGAAGTAGGTTACTTGGCGTTTCAATGTCCCGAATATGGTAATTATCATATTCAATCAGAAAGCATATTTTTTGAGATACTTGATGAAAACAATCAATCTTGCCCACCCGGAGTTCTTGGTAAGGTAGTAGTAACACCTCTACATAACTTTGCAATGCCTTTGATACGTTATGAGCTCGGCGATTATGCCTCATTCGGTGAACCTTGTGCTTGTGGACGAGGTTTGCCTGTGATCCAGAATATTGCAGGGCGAAAACGCAACCTGGTAGTCCTTCCTGACGGACAGAAATATCTACCAAATATGAATCATCGAATTTGGATTTCCATACCCAAAATCCTGCAAGTACAGATGATTCAAAAGAATATCGGGTTAATTGAAGTCAAAATACGTGTCTCACAAGAATTAACTGCTGATGAAAAAAATACAGTAACAAAGAAACTACAAAAAAGTCTTGGTCATGCATTTCAATTCACCTTCAGCTATTCATCATCCCCACTACACAAACCGGGCGAGAAATTTGAAGACTTTGTATCCGAGATCCTGCCTGCCTAGAAAACATATACTGATATAACCTCGATTGTTACTCTATCAGGCAATCAACCCCCCCTCCCAGGCACTGGCCAAGCCTTGGTAGGGTGGGCATGGCCCACCGTCTAACCCCCCACCTCCCAGGCCGCCACAATACTGGTATTGAGCTGATTCTGTTGTTCCGGGGTCAGGGTCAGGTTTCCGGTCGGGGTCGGGTTGAAAGACGCCATGGCCTGTACCAGGAGTTCGATACGTTTGGCGTCGAGTTCGG
>QIEB01000651.1 GCA_003229495.1 Flammeovirgaceae bacterium | reverse complement strand
CCGGAAAGTTGCAAACTGGCATCGTTGGTGTCAGTAATGGTAACAGAGTAATTACCTCCCGCTAGGTTTGTCAGATCTTGGGTATTGGCGCCGTTGGACCATGTGAAGGAGAAAGGGGCAACACCACCGATTATTTCAATATTCACACCACCATCCTGTGCACCAAAACAAGACACATCGGTAGTGTTGAAATCCGCTGCAAGGTCATTGACATTACAATCAGGAGGTGCATCGGATACTTTACAATCCAGGTCAAAATTAAAATCGCCTCGCCATGTCATTCCGTTTCGTTCATAGGTAAACCAAACGGACAGCCCGTAATTGCTATTCTTAACATTGGCGCCATAGCCCACCTGAACACCGAGCTCATAGTTAATAGGATAATGCTTAACATTAAGCACTTCTCCTTCATTCTTTCCTTTACCTATCAACCGGCTGGGTTTGTTAGGATCAAGAATATAAAATGACCAGGTCTTATACAGGTCCCCGATAATATTTTCATCTCCCTTATAACTTCCACCGGAGGCAGACCACTCTTCCCAATTCTTTCGATCAGTCATCCAAACATCCAGTTCCCACTGGTCGTTCGGACTATCCGGTAAATAAATGGTTCCGGTTATATGACCGGTACCATCCTGGTATTGTTGCACCGAACCGTTATCCTGATAAAACTGAAATTTTGCATGGGTACCATTCAAATATTTTCCCATCCAGGTGGCATGGCCTCCACCTTCGGCAGCCAGGGCCAGACAATCGGTTGCTGGTGGTGTATTGTCATGTGGGTCGGGACAGCTCAGATCAAAATTGAAGTCACCTTGATGAGGTCTTTCTCCATCCAGGGAGTATAGGAACCAACCTGAGAGTCCGTAGTTTTTATTTTTATCATTGGCGGCCTGGCCTACTTGAAAGCCTAAGCTATAGTCAACGGGATTATGCTTAATGGGAACGGTTGTGCCTATATTTTTCCCTTTACCCACCAGCATGGAGCTTTTATCAGGGTCCATGATATAATAGGACCAGGTTTTATATAGATCACCCGCTTGGTTATTCTGATCTTTGTATTTTCTTCCCAGTGCGGACCATTCACTCCAGTTCATTCGGTCAGAAAGCCAAAGTTGAACCTCCCATTGATCTTGGGGGTCCATTTCATTGTAGATAGTACCATAGACATGTGCGGTGCCATTGTCATTCTCCATCAATTTTCCACCTTGATCGTCAAAATAGAAATTGGCGTGTTTGCCGTTGTCATATTTGCTTAACCAGATGGCATGATCGGCATTTTTAGCCGCAGTTGCGATACAAGGATCATTCCCATTACCAAACAGGGAGGAGGCACTGAATACTAGCGGCGTCAAAAAAAGGAATACCAATCGATTAAATTTGAATAAGAGTACAGGTGCAATCATAAACCAGGGCGTTAGTTTAAAAAATCCTCTGATCGATCAGAGTACTCTTTAATACCCGGGGTTTCAGTAATAGTAACCTTAAAAAAGATGGTGGAATGCAGCTAATATTACATCAGTAACGAAAACTGAGATATTTAACCCAGAATTGCCATTAGAAATTTACTGCGGCTTTTAATTTACTATCATTCAGGCACGTACTCACTTTTTGGTACTCATCATAATCTTACACTATGCCTCCGTGCCAAAAAGCTGCGTGCGCACCTGACTAACAGTAACTTATAATCCTCGCTACAAAGTCTAACGACAATTCTGGGTTTATAAAAACTGCCATAGAGCCTGGACTGCATGTTGTCGAGTGAGTAAATAAAAAAAGGGACCGTTAAGTCCCTTTCAATTCGATTACCACACTATCAATGCTAATGAGGCATTTTAATGTGTTTTAATAAACCTCTGATGCCAAACCACTTGGTGTGTCCTGCTTTTAATTTTCAAATAGTACATACCAGGAGAAACAGCTTCCGTGAGTCGAAGTTCCAACAGAACAGTATTATTTGTATCCAACTCCTCGAGTTGAACATCCAACTCCTCGAGTTGAACAGCCTTGCCTGTGGGATCATAAATGGTATATAAAACCTCGCCATCTATAGGTTTGCTAAATGCCACATTCAAACGATTATCTGTTACCGGATTTGGGTAAACGGAGGTAATCTGGGGCAAACTAAACTGTGGTGCCGCAAAATCAGGTGGAATGTCCCTGGCATTAGCAGGTGTTCCGGATATTATTTGGAAAGAAACCGTTGTTGACGTTCCATTGGCTTTTACTTTTAAGGTGTAATTGCCTGTCTTTAGATTAGCGCTTGGCCAGGGATTAATTTTGACCCCTATATCACCAAACAGGCTCCAAGGGGATGATTTGCCTTCGGATTTCGACCAATTGAATGGGCCAGTCAATGTGAAAAGAACCCCAGTAGTATTTCCAGGTATTTCTGCCCGAATCCCGATTTTGCTCCCAACTTTGGAAAGGTCTATAATATCCCCATTGTTGATATTTGAAATATCATTTTGAGTATTGGTATTTACCAGTACAGCGGTAATACCGCTTCCTCCGCCACCGCCGGTGCTACCGCCGCCACCATCGGTAATGGAGAAAGCAATGGTAACGG
>QIEB01000211.1 GCA_003229495.1 Flammeovirgaceae bacterium | reverse complement strand
AATTGCAGGCCGGTGGCTCTACCGCTGGTGGCCAGGGGATCAAACTTGCCTATAAGATAGCACAAGAACAATTGGTAGAAGGAGGTAACAACCGGGTGATCCTGGCTACCGATGGAGATTTTAATATCGGCGCCTCCAGCAACGCTGAGATGGAGCGATTAATCGAAAAGGAAAGGGAAAAGGGTGTTTTCCTGACCGTTCTGGGTTTTGGCATGGGCAACTACAAAGACTCCAAAATGGAGATCCTGGCAGATAAGGGTAATGGAAATTACGCCTATATTGACGACATTATGGAGGCCAAAAAAGTACTGGTAAATGAGTTCGGAGGAACTCTGTTTACTATAGCTAAGGACGTCAAATTGCAAATAGAATTCAATCCTGCCAAGGTAAAGGGTTACCGCTTGATTGGTTATGAAAATCGCCGGCTAAGGGATGAAGACTTTAACGATGATAAAAAAGACGCCGGAGAATTGGGGTCTGGTCACACAGTCACCGCCCTATATGAGATCATACTTCATGACAGTCAATCTAACTCAGAGTATATCAAAAGTATTGATCCCTTAAAATATCAAAATCAAAGGAATGGGTCAGATGCTGATTACTCTGCAGAGTTAATGACCTTAAAACTTAGGTACAAACAGCCACAAGGTACTAGAAGCAGATTAATTACCAGGACAGTAGGTAGTGAACCAATAAGGCTGCCCGGGACTTCTGATAATTTCCGTTGGAGTGCCGCTGTAGCTTCCTTTGGAATGCTTTTGAGGGATTCAGAGTTCAAGGGTAATGCCACCTATGCATTGGTAGAAAAGTGGGCGCTTGGAGCACAAGGCAATGACCCCCAGGGTTATCGCAGTGAATTTATTCAGCTGGTTCAGTCCGTTGATTTATTGGCACAGAAATAGCTGATGGGAACTCCTAACACCGATCAAGGAACGCCGAATTAGTTATTTCGACATTCGGAGTTCATTCGACATTCGACGTTCGGCGTTCGGCGTTCGGCATTCTTTCCCCAGGGTTAACTATCTTTGGAAGCCATACGGAATTCAATTGGTCTCCAATTTGTTCAATAAAATGATGAAGCTAAGAATTATAACACTAACCCTGGGGGTCCTGATGGGTGCTTGTGGTCCGGGAAACGATCCCCAGAAAATAATTGATAAGGCCATTCAGAACCATGGGGGTGATCGTTATGAAAATGTTCTTGTAAATTTTGACTTCAGGGGGCGTCACTATGTAATGCTTCATCAAAATGGTTCATTTCAGTATGAGCGCCATTTTTCCGACAGTGCAGGACAAATTAAGGATGTCTTAACAAACCATGGCTTTAAGCGATTTCTTAACGATCTTGATATTACAGATACCGTGAAAAACGCCGCCTCATATGCCCGGTCGGTTAATTCTGTAGCCTACTTTGCGCTGCTTCCGTACCGGCTCAATGATCCAGCGGTTAACAAATCCTATTTGGGTACAGGGGATATCAAAGGTGAGCTTTACCACAAAATTCTAGTAACCTTCGACCAGCAAGAAGGAGGCGATGACTATAGCGATGAATTTATATACTGGATACACACAAAAAACCTGACCATGGATTATTTAGCCTACCTGTACCACACAAACGGAGGAGGAAAGAGATTCAGAGCTCCTTTCAATGTTAGGACCATCGGCGGTATTCGATTTGCGGATTATGAAAATTACCAACAGGTTGATGGTGTCAAATTGGAGGATTACGATGAGGAGTATAGCCTAGGTTCCTTGAAAATGCTATCAAAAATAGAACTGGAAAACCTCGATGTACAAACTCCATAAGGAGAAATGTTGATTAGTATTATTATCCCCACCCTCAATGAGGAGGAACGAATTGAAAAGTTGATAACACATCTTCAGCAAGATCCTTCATTTCCTCTGGTAATGGAAATTATAGTGGTGGATGGCAATAGTGAGGACCGGACCAGAGGGGGGTCATAATTCTCAGCACCGAACACCGGAACAGGGCCATACAAATGAACCTGGGTGCAGAGCGGGCATCAGGACAGATATTATATTTTTTGCATGCTGATACTTTGCCTCCTACAGGTTATGCCCAAAAAATTTGGAAGGCCACCAGAGACCATTATGTCAGCGGTTGTTTCCGCTTGCGTTTTGACTGGAGTCATTGGTTTCTAAGTGCAAATTGCTGGTTCACCAGGTTTAATACCAGTATATTCAGGTTTGGCGATCAAAGTTTATTCGTTAGTAAAGAAGCTTTTTTGAAGGTAAATGGCTTCAATGAGAAATTAAGAGTTTTTGAGGATCAGGACATAGTCAAGCGCCTTTTCCACCATGGGCCATTTACCGTACATCCCGACAATGTGATTACTTCCGCCCGAAAGTACAGAAAAAATGGACCCTTTAGATTGCAAGCGGTATACTTCTTGATATATCTATTATATGCATTTGGGTTCTCACAAAGAACATTGATAAGAACTTATCAAAGCCTGGTTCCTTTTCCAATGGTATAATCCGTGTTAAATTTCATTTTGAGGTCTTATTTACTATCTTTTATGGTCAAGAATGCCTTGGTAAAAATGTATAGTATGCTCCAAGTTCTCATGTTGCCATCTCAAAGCAATGGGTGACCCTTCAAATCAAGGACTTAAAAGAACTTTAGGTCCTTTAATGTTATGGGGGCTTGGAGTGGGATATGTGATATCCGGCATGTATTTTGGTTGGAACCTGGGTTTGGAACAAGGTGGTACCCTGGGCTTGGCTATATCAACCCTGTTTATTATCATCATGTATGTGACTTTTACCTTTGGGTACACTGAGTTGGCTTGCGCCATACCCAAGGCAGGAGGAGCTTTCGACTATGCACACCAGGCCCTGGGCAGGCGTTGGGGGTTCCTGGCTGGAATGGCCCAGAATATAGAGTTTATTTTTGCACCTCCGGCCATTGCTTTTGCCATGGGAGCCTATTTTAATCTTTTTGTCCCATCCGTTCCTATATTGGGTGTTGCCATTTGCTCCTATCTGATTTTTACCGCCCTAAACATATCCGGAGTGAAGGCCGCCGCTACTTTCGAGCTCATTATTACCGTTTTAGCGGTGATGGAATTACTGATATTTGCCGGGGTCACCTTACCCCATTTTGAGTATAAGAATCTGACTTTAAATGCTTTACCAAATGGTTATAAGGGAATTTTTGCCGCCATTCCTTTTGCTATTTGGTTCTTCCTGGCCATTGAAGGCGTGGCCAACGTGGCAGAGGAAACCATTAACCCTCAACGGAATGTGCTGATCGGCTTTGGTTCAGCAATTCTTACACTGGTAGTACTATGTATTCTTACCTTCCTATCATCCGTGGGGGTAGGCGGGTGGGAGGCCGTAGTATATCCCGAGCCGGGAGCTGCGGCATCCGACAGCCCTTTGCCTATGGCATTAAGACAAGTGGTTGGTGAAAGTCATTTCCTATTTCATCTCCTGATCACCATCGGATTGGTAGGTTTGCTGGCATCTTTTCACGGTATTATTCTGGCAGCTGGCAGGGCCACTCTTGAGTTTGGTCGGGTTGGTTTCGCCCCCAAAGGTCTAGGTAAAGTACACCCAAAGTTTAGGACCCCTGCCAACGCTCTGGTCTTTAACATGGCTATTGGAATTATTGCTTTGCTGACAGGCAAAACCGGCGATATTATTACCATTGCGTGTTTTGGCGCTCTGACATTGTATATCGTGGCAATGTTGTCTCTTTTCGCCCTACGAAGGAAATCACCAGAATTGGAACGACCATTTAAAGTCCC
>QIEB01000026.1 GCA_003229495.1 Flammeovirgaceae bacterium | reverse complement strand
TATTTGCCTTATAATTTTGCACACGATAGGGTCTTTGCCTATGATAGCAGCTTACATGAAAAGGCCTTCATAAAAGTTTACTATAGTCAACCGAAGAAGAATAACCGGAAAATTTTTGGTTCCTTAGTACCCTTTGGTGAAGTATGGAGAACCGGGGCCAACGAAACAGTGCAAATAATGATTTATCAGGATTTGAATTTTGGCGGCAAGCCGTTAAAGGCTGGTACCTATAGCTTATTTACCATACCAAATAAGCAAGAATGGATCATTATCATCAATTCTGATCTGGACTATTGGGGAGCATACACTTATAATCAAGAAAATGACGTGATTAGGGTAACGGTTTCTTCAAAACCACTAACAAAGACCATAGAATCATTTTCAATCATATTTGATAACTTATCTGACAACCAGGCAGTTATGAAGATGGCATGGGACCAAACATTAGTAGAGGTTCCAATTACTTATTAAGTCACTCAACTTAAAACTAAAAATTCATAACTAAGAACTAAGAACTAAGAACTAAGAATCATTTTACATACGGCGCTCCGGCCTCAATCAAAGCTTCTTCCAGGGAAATATATTCTGCCTGCAATGGCATAAGTTCATTCTCGATTTCCTTCAATTGAGCTTGAACAATCTTCATAGTTTCCTTATTGGTGCCCGTGGGCCCGTAGGTGGATCTGGAAATACCCCGGTTTATAGCAGACAGACGCTGAGAAATGGTTGGGTCAGTTTTCTCTCCCGGTTGACTTTTGGCCCGGTTCCCGGAGAATTTGCTGTCTAGCTGCTGTAGGGACTGCTTAAGTTGAAATAATCGTTTATCCAGATCGCCCGGAGTCGCCTGAGATCTAAGCAATGCCTCCTGCATTACCTTGATATTGGCTAGTGCGTTGCGAATTTCGATCTGAATTGCGGAGCTGATTTTGTAGGCTGCTTCATATTCCCGGTTGAAAGCTACTGCAGCTACAGGATTTGCTGATTCCAGTGACCCTTTACCTAACGGTACTACTTCGAATTGTTGTGGTTCTGAGAGTACAGTCAATTCTCCGCCTACTTCTTTAGTCAAAGTTACCGTATAGGTCCCTGGAGCTGCCAGTAATCCTTGAGGCTTTTCTTCATTCGAAGTGCGCTGGCTTTTTAGGTCGATAGCATTGGGCAGGGGATAGGTAAGGTCCCAGGCAACCCGGTGAAATCCTGCCTTTACCGGACCGGTTATTCTTCTCACTACTTTACCCTGTGCATCGGCAATGCTCAGCCATATCTTTGGTTGTTCTTCATTTCTTTCAGCTTCCAATGCATCCCACCCGGGAAAAGGAATATCAGCATCTTCCGCGAATAATTTTTCACTTTCCTGGCGCAGCTCTTTGGAAGTTTTCAGGCCGTCTTTAAGATAGTAGGTAAAGGTGGCACCAAAATCGGGATTAGGTGCTACGTAGTGTGCGTCACCCTGGCTACCCTTTTTATTATTGAAACTTAATTGAGGCCGTTGTACATACCACCAGGCTTTTCGGGTCGGGAACAAGGTGGCTTCTGCTTGTAATTGCTTCTCCGACACATCTCTTAAGGCTCTGTAGTCATCCAATACAAAGAACCCGCGCCCGAAGGAAGCACCAACCAGATCATTTTCTCTCTTTTGTATGGCCAGGTCCCTGAAACTAATAGTGGGCAAGCCTCCCTTCAATTTAGTCCAGCGGCTGCCGGCGTCGACAGTAAAGTAGATGCCGAATTCTGTTGCAGCAAACATCAACTTGGGGTTTACATGATCTTGTACCAATCGCCATACCATAGTACCATCCGGGATATTGTTGCTAATGGAGCTCCAGTTCCTGCCTTTATCGTTGCTTTTGAACAACATGGGACGGAAATCACCGTATTTATGGTTATCAAGCGCTACATAAACGGTGTTCTCATCAAATTGATCAGCTTTTATGTCGTTCACAAAAGCGGTAGCTGGCACTCCGGGCATATTGCCCACCGGTATTTTTCTCCAGTTGTTACCGCCATCTTCAGTTACCTGAACCATTCCGTCGTCGGTACCGGCGTAGATTAGCCCTTCTTT
>QIEB01000673.1 GCA_003229495.1 Flammeovirgaceae bacterium | reverse complement strand
TTTAATGCTGGACTATAAAACTCCAGATTATGCACATTATAACTATATTAAATAATCGTTTAACCTGTCAACTAAAACCAGGACAAGACAAGTACCAAACACCAGGCAAGAAGTTCCAAACCGATCTACGGTGTTTTGTGATTTGATTGTTGGAATTTAGAATTTATTTGTCATTTGATGCTTACCAGAATGGTCAGTAGCCATAATGATTAATAATTCCCTGCCAGTGGTGTCTGATTAATCCCACCTCTTTAGGTGATGGTATTGGTTTTTTGTGTAACCCCTGATACCATGAAGATACTGCTCAAAAAAAGGTACAGCTTCTTCGAAACCGGAAAGACCTAATCTTTGGTATACTTTTCCTAGCTCTGTTAATGGATTTTCTTCCAGATCTTCGTATTTAATTTCAATGAATTGCTCTTTTGGCAATTGCGATAGGTCGGCTATCTGGATTTCCATCATTCTTTGGTAGGTAGTAAAAATAATGTCGTCTATTTCCACATGGCTGTAATCCTGAAAGGCAAGGGCCGGCAGTAGCTTTTGGAAATAGTTTCTCATGGATGGAAATACCCGGTAGGGATTGCGATAAATGTGAATGAATTTGGCTCCGGGCCACATTGCCCGAAGTAAAGGGATGCGGGCGGTGTAAACGGGGTTTCTGATTAGAAGTTGTCGCTGCCCCTGATCCAAATACACTTTTTTAAGATACTGATTGGAGGCCCTTTTCCACCGATCAATGTCCTTCTCAGAACAATGGTCAAAGAATACTCCCTTAAAGAAATTTTCAGCAAAGTGCTTTGGGAAATACAGCCCATGCAAGAAGGAAATGGGAACCATGTTGGCCAGGCCAAACTCATCTTCCTGTGGAGAATTGGCATTCACCGCTACCCTGTCTATTAGTCTGTCTGGGGGAATGGATTTTTCCAACCAGGGTTTAAACAGCCTTCCGATCAATAGTAGATCATTAGGAATTCCGGTGGCCACAGGGGAAACGAAACCAAACTCAGGAGATTGACTGAGTAAATTGCAAATATGGGTAGTGCCGCTGCGCCAGTGCCCCACGATGAAAATGGGTGGCTTTATCTTTAAATGCTCAAGCTTATTATGGTATACAATTTTTTCTATCAGAGAAAGCGGTAGCCGGGCAGTTGCTGAAAACAAGGCTGCCATCAGTTGCGGTGAATACTTCCAGGATACACCGCCGTTAGTCCATATCAGCTGAATCAGGTTGGATAGACTGCTGCCGAACAGGGGATGGGAGAAGGGTCGCTTGGATGTGGCTTCTGGGTTCACTCAGTTAAACCGGGATATCGCATTCATAAATTAACAGGAAAATATCAAGGAATATATGGTTTATGTCAGCCCCTTCTAAAAATCCCAGTATATTTCTAATAATTGTTAAAGGAAGTATCCGTTAGCCGCAGCTACTTCCTTAAAGGAATCACAATTACCATGAGTGCACAAGGGTGGTCACTAGTTACCGGAGGATCAGGGTTTATCGGCCGACATCTGGTAGAGGCTTTAATCAATAGAGGAAAGCAGGTCAGGGTATTGGATATAAACCAAAACCTTGAATTATTTACGGCAGATGTGGATATTCGGCAGGGCTCGGTTCTTGATCGAAATATAATAGAGCAGGTGCTGGAGGGGGTTACGGATATATATCATTTGGCTGCTATCCCACACCTTTGGTCGCAAAATACCAACGATTTTTTTGAGGTTAATTTTAAGGGTACCCAGATCCTCTTGGAGGAGGTAAAGAAATTCACCATTAACAAATTCGTCTATGCTTCCAGTGAAACAGTGTTGCGGGGATGGCGAAAAAAAAGCATCGAACCTATTGATGAAACACAGCCATTGCCGCTCCCGGAAGAGCTGCCAGGACCATATAGCCGGTCTAAATTGCTTGCGGAAAAAGCTGTTCAGCAGGCAGTGCTGGAGGGAGTGCCTGCGGTGACGGTTTATCCCACCATTCCCATCGGGGCCGGTGATGTAAATCTTACTCCTCCTACCCGAATGATCAAAGATTTTATAAACGGAAAGACCCTGGCCTATATGGAATGCAACTTAAATCTGATTCCGGTGAAAGCGGTGGCTGATGGCCATATATTGGCTGCAGAGAAAGGAAGAATTGGGGAGCGATATATACTGGGGCAGGATAATATGAAAATGAGCGGACTACTAAGGATGATAGAACAACAATTGGGTAAGAAAATGCCCAAGCAAAAGGTCCCTTATGGAGTGGCAATTTTAACAGCTCATGCTATGGAGTTGGCGGCACGGTTCAGCAAGCGGATGCCTCCAGCCTCGGTGGAAGGGGTGCGG
>QIEB01000462.1 GCA_003229495.1 Flammeovirgaceae bacterium | reverse complement strand
GGTGAAGGCGGTGAGTTCGAGACCCTGGTTCTGGACATGCCGCTTTTCAAGAAGAAGCTGGAGATAAAAAAGGCCAGAAAGGAATGGGATGGGATTTCGGGTGTGTACGTGGTGGAGGAGGGTGGGATGGTGAGGAAGGGGTGAGAGAGGGGAGTATACCCTGGAGCTGTTGGGACATGAAAGTTGTAAAACGGCAGATATTTATATTCGTGTTGCGATGAAAGATTCGAGTAAGATTGAAGGTCCGCTGGATTTGATGTCAAATGGGAATGGATGCGGGAAAATGATAAAAGATGTGGAAAATGGATATGAGAACTTGGGTCTGGATATCATGCCGATATTGACGGATATACGAAATTGTATTCAGATCTATAGGAGTTAGACGCAAACCCGACTAAATAGGAGCAGATATTATGATTTTGAAAACATCTGATGGAATCGAGCTCTTCTATGAAACCTATGGCGAAAATGAGAATACACCGACCGTCTTGGTACATGGTCTTGGAGCAGAACACAATATGTGGTTACCACAGATTTCAAGATTCCCGTCCCAAGGTCTATTTGTAATCGCTCCGGATATGCGTGGACATGGAAACTCGTCCAAGGTCAAATCTTTCAGAATCATCGATTGTGCCAAAGACATCCATGAGCTTCTTGAATATTCAGGAATCACCAAAGCGGACTTGGTGGGTATTAGTATGGGTGGGCTCATCGTTCAGCAATTTGCCTGTGATTTTCCAGACAAAGTGGGTAAACTGGTGATTGTTGATAGTTTTAGTGAGGTTAATACATTTGCAGAAAAGTTGGCAGGATGGATGCAGTGGTTGACGATAAAAGTGGCTCCTGGGCTCCTCGGCAAATCGCTTGGATCGGCGTACAAGGGTCCAGATAAAGCACAGGCATTAAGATATTTTCAGGAAGCTTATTCCAAGATAGATAAAAAGCAACTTCTATATGCAAGGGAAGAAGTAAATCGGTTCAATATTACTAACCGTCTTGGTGAAATTATCGCTCCAACGCTTGTACTTGTTGGTGATCAATTTGGTGAGTTTGCTATCAACATGGCTAAAAAGACGGCTAATGCCATAAAAGGTTCACAATTTAAAATTCTTAAAGGAGGTTGTGATCCTTCCAACTTGGTAGCCCCCGACCTCTTCGATAACGCAGTACTTGATTTCCTTAGAACTACAGAGGAAGAACTGTGAGTGCCAAAGACAGCGGGCCAGCGCCTAACAGCGCGTATGCGGTTCGCCCTACTGACTCACCTAAATGCCTTCGGCACTTCGTAAACACGCGAAACATTATGTGAAACAGGCATAGTAAAAGTTACAAAAGGAGGATAAATAACCATGATAAAAACAATTTTTGCATCTGTCATCGCTGTTCATGGACTCATTCACTTGATGGGCTTTTTAAAAGCATTTCAACTTGCTGAAATAACTCAACTTACGCAAACTATCCCTAAATCAATCGGCCTCTTATGGCTGATTTCTGCTTTATTATTCATCACTGCAGCAGCTATTTTCTTATTAAAATATGATTGGTGGTGGATGATTGCAGTTCCTGCTCTTGTGCTTTCGCAAGTGCTCATAATTATGTATTGGCAGGATGCCAAATTTGGAACGATAGTCAATGTGATTATCCTTGTTGGAATTGTTATTGGCTATGGAACCTGGAGTTTTAATACAATGGAAAAAAACGAACTAGAAACATTTGTTACACCTGCAATTTCCGAGGAAAACATAGTGACAAAAGACATGCTTGATGGTTTGCCGCCGATTGTTCAAAAGTGGCTCGAACGTGCCAATGTAACTGGCAACGAAGTTATTTACAGCGTTCACCTCAAGCAAATTGGAGAAATGCGCACTACTCCTGATGGTAAGTGGATGCCAGTTGAAGCCGAACAATGGTTTAAAACAGAAAACCCCGCGTTTATCTGGATAGCGGATGTTGAGGCCGCGCCAGGAATACATCTTGCAGGAAGAGATAAATACGAAAATGGGAAAGGGCACATGCTTATTAAGTTACTTTCCCTAATAACGGTTGCCGATGCTAAAGGAAAAGAAACAGACCAGGGAGCAATGCTTAGGTATCTTGCGGAAATTGTCTGGTTCCCATCAGCCGCGCTGAATGATTACATCCAGTGGGAACAGATCGATTCTACAACGGCCAGGGCCACGATGACCTATGGTGGAATCGCTGCCTCTGGTTTGTTCAAGTTTGATGCTGATTACGATGTGGTAAGTTTTGAAGCTGAGCGATATTATGATCGTAAAGGCAGAGCTACTTTGGAAGACTGGTTCGTACAAATAGAGCCAGGTAGCTACGAAGAATTCGAAGGTATACGGATTCCCACCAGATCAACTGTCACATGGAAATTAAAAGAAGGGGATTTTACCTGGTATAAACTGGAAATTACGGATATACAGTATAACCAGATTAACGATTGAAAGCCGAACTTCGTATGTC
>QIEB01000071.1 GCA_003229495.1 Flammeovirgaceae bacterium | reverse complement strand
ACAAATTTGACTGGAATTCCAGAATAAGGACATTCAACTTCAAACCTGAATTCAGCTATTTCATTAACCCCGAAAATAAACTTTCATTTGGTGGTGAGTTGATCAAATATAACTTTGAACCGGCAAATGCAGTAGGAGTAAGCAATGGAGAAGTATCTGATGTCAGTGTAGAAAAAAAGAACGGACTGGAGTGGGCGTTGTACCTCAGCAATGATCATAAAATTGGTGCGAAATGGAGTGCACAATATGGGTTGAGATATTCGCAATTTATGTTGGTAGGACCGGGCAGTTATTTTGAATTTGACAATCCCCCGCCGGGAATACGTAGAAGGGTGATAAATATCTTTGATGTTGAAGCTGGTGAAGTAATTAAGCGGTACCAAAACCTGGAACCTAGAGCTTTAATTAAGTATCAGGTATCGAATCACGCCAGTATAAAAGCCAGTTACAACCGGACCGCCCAGTACATACATCTGGTATCCAATACCACCGCCTCTAATCCTTTGGATATTTGGACACCTTCTACTAACAATATTGAGCCTCAAACAGCGGACCAGTGGGGTGTGGGGTATTTTAAAAATTACGGCCCAGGGAATGATTTTGAAACCTCCGTTGAAGTGTATTATCGAAAATCTCAAAATCAGATTGACTACATTGATGGGGCAGACTTGTTGATCAATGAATTTATTGAAGGAGACTTATTAAGTGGTAAGGGAAGGGCCTATGGGCTGGAATTGTTTGTTAAAAAAAATAAAGGATTATTCAACGGCTGGGTAAGTTATACCCTGGCACGGACGGAGCTAAAGGTAAACGGTATAAATAAAAATCAGTGGTATCCTACAAGATTTGATCAGTTGCATAATTTCAAGGCTGTAATTTTCTATGAACCGGAGTCCAGGTGGAAATTATCAGCAAATTTCACCTTGCTCTCTGGTACTCCTACTACCTTCCCCACCTCAAGACTGGAAGTACAAAACTATCTGGTGCCATTTGATTACTACGGTTCCAGAAACAATGTACGAATACCGCTGTTTCACAGACTTGATTTTTCAGCCACCCTTAAAGGGAAGAAAAACCGAAAAGGAAAAGACCGGAAGAACGAAGATTATTGGGTATTCAGTGTCTACAATGTATATGGAAGACGTAACCCGTTTTCCATATATTTTGCCCAGGCTGAGGACCGGCCGGTACCTGGAACTTCTATAGAAAGCCAGGCTACCCAAGTGTCCATTATCGGAAGTATTGTTCCAGCTATCTCATATAATTTCAAATTCTAAATGAAGAGAATTTACAAATATCTGTATTTGATAATTGTGCTAACCGCATGTGAGGACCAAATAAATCCGGAGCTCCCTGAAGCACCTCCAGTGCTGATTATTGATGCATTTTTAACTAATCAGGACAGTGTTCAAACTATCAGAATCGCTCAATCTCAGTCCTACTTTGATAACTCATTGCTACCGGGCGTATCCGGCGCTTCAGTGATAGTGTCTAATTCCAATGGGTCCATAGTTAACTTTGAGGAGGTTGAACAAGGATATTATCAGTGGGATCCCACGATTGATGGCCCAATTGCCGTTGAGGGCGATAGTCTGACTCTGCAGGTAACTATCGGGGAGGACTTATTCCGGTCCACCAGTATAGTTAAGCGGGTCCCTGAAATAGACAGTATTACCTTTCGATTCGAAGAGGAGAATCTTTTTCTACCTGACAGCTATTTTGCTGAATTTTGGTCACGAGATTTGTTGGGAGCTGGAGATACCTATTGGATTAAATCATATAGGAACGGGGTTTATTTAAATCAGCCCGAGGAAATCAATATTGCCTTTGACGCCGGGTTCAGTGAAGGCGGCAATGTAGATGGTTTGATATTTATCCCGCCCATTCGCGACCTCATTAACCCCTTTGAACAGGATGAAAATGACAAATTTATCTCTCCTTTTGAAGACGGTGATTCAGTATTTGTTGAAATACATAGCATTTCCATGAGACTTTCTTTTTTCTTAATGAGGTAAGAATCCAAACAGATCGACATGGCGGGTTTGCTGAACTATTTGCAACGCCGCTTAGTAATGTAAAAACCAATATTGAATATATTGGAAATCAGGACCAGGTAGTGGTAGCTGGCTTCTTTAATGTTGCGTTGGTGAAATGGATGGGTAAGACACTGGATATAACTCAGGTCCCCAAAGGGAATTAGCCGTTGAATTACCAATTACCAATAGTACCCATTACTATGTTTAGTTTTAGATCAAGCATTTAGCAAATTTTCCTATCTTGTGGTATCTATAACAAGTCCTATGAGCACGATAGGTCCCTTCACAGCCAATTTGTGGCAACTCTTTACATGCTGTCTATGGTTAGCATTTTCATTAACCGGATTGTTATCATGTCAGGGCAAGCATGCACATGAGGAGCAACCCCCTGCTGATATGCAGATTGTGCATCTTGGACAGGGAGACAGTGAAGCATTCACAAAATTAAAGGCCGAATTCGCAGAAAGAAACCCCGGATATTACATTGGATACCTGAAGGGTGTGGAAAGCGTTACAGCAGTGGATGAATACAGGGTTCTGTTTGTTCAGGAAGGCCAGCCCAATATTGAATTATCCAGTGGATTTAATTCTGAAGTTACTGTTGGCGATATAGTGTTGTTGAAACCAGGTATCAGTCTTAAGGCTGACAGCGCCATATCTTTTTTACAGTTTACGGTACCGCACCCATTCGCGGATAACATCCCTGAGTTTATTCGGCCAGACTGGGACCCCAAGATCACCGACATTCCAGGAGGCTGCGCCACCGAGACCAATGCCTATCGCCGGATTCTACTCACCTGGAAAAAGGAAGTGGGGCAATACCTTTATCACTCCCTCAATGCTCATCGGGTTAGAATCATGGATTCTTTCAGTCATTACCATCCCGAGGAAGGGGGTTTTGATGAATTCTATCTGGTACAAATGGCCCTGCCGGAAGCGAGAATCATCACCAGCAACCAGGTATCGGCCATTATTCAGCCCAATACGGTCTCTAAAACTCAGGCGATGGGAATGCTCAAAAGTACAAAATTAAATGTAGGGGATCTTGTTTATCTTCCTCGAGGCGTAATGCACCGCGGCATCGGAGGAGTGCTAGCTCAGGTTATCACGGTTCCTGGATTTATTCCTGGTTCTGAGATTGGGGTAGACCATCATCTCAAGGCGATCAACCAACGACTTAACCTCTCTCAAAATGAGGCGCTTCCATACCATGTCGATGGGGCAGATGCTCCGATAATTAAATGATTAACAATGAATAACCGAATTTCTTACTTCCATATTTTTATTTACCTGATTATTCATGTTGTCGGTTCAAGTCAGAATTCTTATGCTCAGGACAATGTTCTCGTCAGCACAATTTTCCCGGAAGATTTCAATATTCCTGCAACTTACAAATTACTTTATCAGCAAGATTTTTCCTCTGCCAGCGCCATCAATGAATTCGAAATGTCAGATGCTACGGCTTGGAAAGGTACCACTGGAGACCATGGTGAGCTGGTTCTCTTTGGTGAAAGTCAGTATAAGGCCAGGGTTCGCTCTCCCTACAATATCGCCCTGCTCAAAGACCATATTTTTGGAGACTTTGTCCTCGAAACCGATCTTGCGCAGTCCGGAAGGGAATATGGGCATCGTGATCTTTGCTTATTTTTTGGTGCTAAAGACGCTACCAATTTTTACTATGTCCACATTGCATCGGTAGCGGACCAGAATGCCAACAACATATTTCTGGTAAATGATGCTCCCAGAACTAATATAGCGACCAAAACTACAGAGGGCACCGATTGGGGGCCCACTAATAGCTGGCATAAAGTACGAATTGAACGTAATGTCTCAGAAGGTATCTCAGAAGGTAATATTAAGGTCTTTTTCGATGATATGACCAATCCCATTATGGAGGCCAATGATACCCACTTGGATTATGGCCGCATTGGGTTTGGTTCCTTCGATGATACCGGTAGGTTTGACAATATCCGGATCTGGGGACCAGCCCTATACTCCCAACCAGAGGGTTTTTTTAAGTAATGGGCATGAATAAAATGTCCCCTTTGCAAAATCTGTTGATTTCTACCGCATTACTTTTTTCTTCCGGCTTTTGGACCTCCTGTGCTAATGACAATGCCAATGGAAAACCAATATTGAACTTTGCCTCTGAGGTAGATTTTCAAGATAGTGTCAATGTTTCAGTACAACTTGCTGATGGCTTTGAATTGGAGCTATGGGCCCCGGGACCATTGCTGGCTAATGCGGTAGCCATCAGCTTCGATAATCAGGGTGCAGCTTATGTTTCCGAAACTCATCGCCGTAAAAGCTCTGATCTGGATATTCGTCAACACCGGGATTGGATGACTGAGGATCTTGCCCTGCAGAATCTGGAAGACACCAAAAAATTCCATCTCACCAAATTAGCTAAGGAAAAAAGTGAACAAAATAAATGGCTGGAAGACTTCAACGGGGACGGATTCCATGACTGGCAAGATCTCACCATTCAAAGCGAATACATCCGTAAGATTTGGGACAGTGATGGAGACGGAAAGGCCGACATTTCTTCTCTGTTTGCAGAAGGAATCAATGAAATGCTTACCGGGGTTGCCGCCGGGATAATGTACCATGATAATGAGGTCTACCTGACCGCAGCTCCTAATGTCTATCGTTTACGGGATAAAGATGGAGATGGGGATGCAGATGAACGGGAAGTAATCAGTCACGGTTTTGGTATTCATATTGCTTATGCCGGTCACGATATGTCGGGTCTGATTATGGGACCAGACGGGAAAATCTACTGGTCTATTGGAGATATTGGAGTCAATGCCATAGACAA
>QIEB01000134.1 GCA_003229495.1 Flammeovirgaceae bacterium | reverse complement strand
TACTTGTGTTATTGGGAGGTTTAATTTTTGGGAAATACGTATTTAGTCAAAGCCCATTTGCAGCTGTTTATGGTATGGCTTTTTCAACGTTTTTACTGATTATATGTTCTGTGACCGGTTCAGATGGTGATGGCGCCGGAGGAAAAGTGTGGTCAAGGGTGTGGCAAATAATGGTAGCGGTGATTTACGTAGTTTCTGCATTTGGGCTGGTTGATAAACTTAAATCAAGTCGATGATAATATTTCGCCCATATTGCTTCAAACTAATATTGGGAGTAGTAATTCTAATTGCCGGCTGCAAACTGGGGCAACCTTATTCCAGACCCGATATTACCAACCCTCAGTACTTCCGATTTGACTCCATTCCCGGTGAGTCAGTGGCGAATTTGCCGTGGTGGGAGTTGTTTGGAGATACAGTGCTTCAGAATATGATTCTAACTGGTATAGAGAACAATAAAGACCTTAATATTCTAATTGCTCGTATTAGAGAAGCCGAAGCACAGTTAGGTATTGTACGGGCCAACTTGTACCCACGAATAAATTATGGTGGAGACGGTACCTTTTCCTCTTCTTCAGATGATGCTACTGATTCAAAAGTCACCGGAGCAGTTTTGGCCAATGTTTCCTATCAGGTAGATCTCTGGGGAAGATACCGGAACCTGACGGAAGCGGCATTTCAGGAGTATTTAGCCACCGAAGAGGCCTATAGAAATCTGACACTTCTGATCGTAAGCAGTATTGGCCAAGGCTACTTATTATTGAGGGATCTTGATAATCGCCTGATCATATCGGAAAAGACTCTGGAAACCTGGCAATACAACCTGGACCTGGTTGAGGCCAGATTCCATGCCGGAATGATTTCCGAAGTTGATGTAAAACAATCGTTTATCCAGGTAGAAGAAGCAAGGACCACCATCCAGACATTTACCCGGTTAAGGGTACAAACTGAAAACAGTCTTAGCATCCTAATGGGATTACCACCTCAGAATATTGAAAGGGGGGTGGCATTGGAAGAGCAAGTGTTCCCTCCGGAACTACCTGCCGGTTTGCCATCAGATCTACTTAATAGACGACCGGATATTCTGTCAGCTGAAAGAAAACTAGAGGCCCAAACAGCCCGGATCGGTGCTACCGAAGCTTTGCAATATCCACAATTGACCCTTACCGCGGACTTGACTGCATCTTTCGCCAACCCATCTATTTTATTTGGTAATCTCAGTGCTCAAGTATTTGGGCCTCTGTTCAATTCAGGGGAAAATAAAAGAAAACTAGAAGTAGAAATTCTGCGGACAGAGCAACTTTTACTCACCTACGAAAACACATTTTTGAATGCGCTCAGAGAAGTTGAGGACGCCATGATAGCGGTAGAAACCTTTAAGAATGAGTTCAACATCAGAGTGTCCCAAGTTAATGCCTCATCAGAAGCCCTGGATATGGCCTGGGTGCGTTATCAAAACGGGGTCACCAGCTACCTGGAAATCCTTGACTTGCAAACATCTCAATTTAGTTCTTTACTAAAAGCTTCAGAAACCCTGCAATTACAACTCAGCTCTTCGGTACAATTGTACGAGGCATTAGGCGGTGGATGGCGAATCCCGGTGGATTCCCTGGTCACTAACTAATATTTATTAACTACTGATTAACTTTGCCATCCAACCAAAATTTCTACACTATGAGATTAGTGCTTATTCTGATCCTTCTGGTCACCAACTGCTTTTCTATAAACGCCCAGAACAGCCAGCTTACCTTAGACCGGATTTTCAATACCAAGGATTTTCGAAATGAACGGTTTGGGCCAGCCAGATGGACCGAAGGCGGTAAAGCATATACTACCCTGGAAAGCTCCCTCCAATATCCCGGTAAATTCGACATCATTGAGTATGCTGCAAAATCCGGGGAACGTTCCCTGCTGGTAAGCGCTGCTAAATTGATCCCGGAAGGATCGAAGCAACCATTAACCTTGCAGGATTATAAATGGTCACCAACTCCAAACGGGTGTGGAGAGATAATACCAGGGGTGACTATTGGTTACTGAATTTATCCTCGGGCCAGTTGAGACAGCTGGGAAAGAATTTTCCACCATCCAGTTTAATGTTTGCCAAATTCTCACCAGATGATAACCGGGTGGCATATGTCAGTGGTCATAATATTTATGTAGAAACCATTGAGACTAGTAATATTGTCACCATTACCAACGATGGTACTGAAAGATTAATCAATGGAACTTTTGATTGGGCCTATGAAGAAGAATTTGGGATCCAGGATGGTTTTAGATGGAGCCCGGATGGAAATCAGATAGCGTATTGGCAACTGGACGCCTCTGAGATCAGGGACTTCTTAATGATCAACACTACTGATTCCATTTATTCATACAATGTTCCTGTACA
>QIEB01000514.1 GCA_003229495.1 Flammeovirgaceae bacterium | reverse complement strand
GGTATAAATCCAATAGTACGGATCAGTTGTTTAGACAATCCATACCTACTCCATCAGGTGCTTCCAGTGTCTTTATCAATGGCGCTGATATCCAAAATGACGGTATTGAGCTGACCTTGAGCGCTACTCCTGTTCAGTCCGGGAATTTTACCTGGGACCTTTTCTTTAACTATGCGGCCAACAACAGTGAAGTAATTAAGCTGGCAGCAGGTTTGGACCAACTGAATATAGGTGGCGCCAACTTTTTGAGGCAATTCAGGTTAATTGCAGGCGAAGAATGGGGTGATGTATACTCCAGAGGTTTTGCCCGTGATGATCAGGGTAGGGTGGGTAATAGTGGAAGCCGATGGTACCCCTCGGACCACTTCAGGACTGGATGTAAAAGTTGCAAATTTCAACCCGGATTGGATAGGTGGTGTTGGAAATTCCTTAAGCTGGAAGAATTTAAGTCTGAGTTTCCTGATCGACATACGTGTGGGTGGCACTATCGTGTCCAACACCAACGCCATTATGTTTGCGGATGGAGTTACTGAGGAAACGCTCAATGGTCGTGAAGGTGGAATGATATTTGGCGAAAACTTCTTCGCCAATGAAACCGCTGTTCAGGACGATGGTTCTCCCAATACCGCCACTACCACTGCCGAAATTATGTGGAACAAGTTAGGCGGGCGAAATGCTCCTGTTGGTGAAGCGTTTGTTTCTAGTGCCTCTAACTCCAGATTGAGAGAATTGGTAATTGGTTACAGCTTGCCCTCTTCAACACTGGCCAACACTCCTTTTAGTCATATAAAGATTTCATTGGTTGGAAGAAACCTTTTCTTTATAACCAATGCCGCAGGTAATTTGGATTCTGAGTTAATCATTAATTCAGCTACTAATGCTGATGGACTAGAGTCTTTCGGTATTCCTCCGGTTAGAGAGATTGGAGTGAACTTGAAGTTTGGTTTTTAGGTAAACTTTATGGACAATAGTAAGATTTTAAAGACAATAGTAAAATCTGAAGACTATAAATAGTTATTTTAGTGTAACTGAAAAGATAAATAAAATGAATAGAATTAAATATTTAATAATCTCAGCTTTAATCC
The DNA here is from genome assembly GCA_003229495.1 of Flammeovirgaceae bacterium. Taxonomy (GTDB): domain Bacteria; phylum Bacteroidota; class Bacteroidia; order Cytophagales; family Cyclobacteriaceae; genus SZUA-3. The sequence continues at coordinate 3,182 of QIEB01000514.1, read as the reverse complement.
TCACTATGGGTGCAGGGATTAACAGCTGTACGGATGACTTTGAGGAGATTAATACCAATCCTTTGGCATTGACCGCCGACAAAGTCGATGCATCGTTGATCGGTTTGGCTTTTGCACAAACCCAGTATAATACCGTTAATGGTGTTCACTGGAGGTTCCAGATTTCCCAGAACTTGTTCTCGGATTTGTACGCTCAATATTATGCTACCACCCAGTCGAATTTTGACTCTGACAGATACCTTCAGGTTGGACGATGGAGTGACCTTGCCTGGACCTCTTTTTATGGACAAGCCGCCCCGAATATTAAATTTGTGGAGGACTTTACCATGTCGGAAGGCAACGAGGATCCGGTAGGAAATGCGGTAGCTAAGATTTGGCGGGTTTTTGGGTATCACAGGATCACTGACTACTATGGACCTATTCCCTATTTCTCATTTGGCAACGCCGAATTGGCGGTACCGTATGACTCTCAAGAATCTATTTATAGGGATTTCTTCACCACCTTGGATCAGGCCGTTGGTGTGCTGAAGGCCAATCCGGGAGGCAGTGCCTTTGGAAGCAATGACCAAATTTACGGAGGTGATGTTGGAAAATGGCTGCTATTTGCAAGTACCTTGAGATTGCGACTAGCTTTAAGAGTTAAAGCCGTTGATCCTCAATTGGCCCAGACCGAAGCCGAAAAAGCGGTGGCGGATGGCGTGATGGAAACCGGAGGTGACAGTGCATTTTTACTGACTACCGATCAATCTCAAAACCCTATTAACACTATTACCAACTGGGGTGAGTATCGCATGAGCTCTGATATGGAGAGTGTACTAAAGGGATATGATGATCCGCGAACACCAATTTACTTTAGCCCGGCTGCTAACGGGGATAGAGACGATGACGCTGATGACTCCCCTTTTGAAGGATTGAGAAATGGGCAGTCAAAAATTGATATTACCGCGGACCAAAATTCTCCACACTCTGATTTAGGTCCAAATTTCCTTCCATCTAATCTTGGAGGCAATCCACCGGTGGTGGTGATAAGAGCAGCTGAAGCCTGGTTACTAAGGGCAGAAGGAGCTATGGAAGGTTGGAATATGTATAACAATGGAATTAATGAGTCTTTGGCAGAGTGGGGAGTTGATGATGCGAATTATGTCAACAGTGCTGCTGTACCTGCTTCTCCGGAAGACGGCCTGGCCCCAGTTAATACTGCACCGATTAAATTTGATGCCGGTCGTGCCATGGAGCAGATCATTACCCAAAAATGGCTGGCTTTATATCCGGATGGATGGGAAGCCTGGGCGGTAAAAAGAATAACAGGCTTTCCAGTAACCTACGATCGTCTGAACTCTGAGAACCCCGATGTAGCTGCCAATGAAACCATGAGAAAAATGCAATATGTCACCAGCGAGTTTGATAACAACAGAGAAGCAGTTGACGCTGCCATCCAGTTCCCTGAAAATGGCGGTCAGGACCATGGCAACGTCCGTGTTTGGTGGGATCCAAATTAAGTAACATTATTATTTCTTAAAATTTGAAAAGTGCCAACTTAAAACTTGGCACTTTTTCTTTTATCTTTAACGTGGTCAGCAAACCATTGCAAATGTTACGATTATCCTGTTTTGCCCTTTTCGTGGCCTTTTTATTACTTTCCTGTCAGGAAAAAGAACCTGATACGTTGTTCACCTTACTGCCTGGCAGAAAAACCAATATCACCTTTAAAAATATCATAAAGGAAACAGAGGAGTTCAATGTTTTAAAGTATGGCTATTTCTACAATGGAGGAGGGGTGGCAGTAGGAGACATTAATAATGACGGGCTCCCGGATATTTACTTTACTGGTAATTTGGTGGCCAGCCATTTGTACCTTAATAAAGGTAATTGGGAGTTTGAAGAGATTGCCAAAGAAGCAGGCGTTCAAGCCGCCGGTATGTGGAACACCGGAGTGACCATGGCCGATGTCAATGGTGATGGTTTTCTGGATATTTATGTTTGCCGATCGGCAGCTGTGAACGCTATGAATAGGAGGAATCTTTTATTTATTAATAACCGCAACCTGACATTTACCGAGGCAGCTGTATCGGCCAACTTGGCCGACCCCGGTTATTCCACTCAAGCGGCCTTTTTTGACTATGACAGAGATGGCGACCTTGATATGTATTTGTTAAATCACAGCGTTCAGGAATATGCCGGGTTCAATACCTTGACTCCAAAATTGAAAGAAAGACATAACCGTGACTATGGGGACAAACTTTTCCGCAATGATGAGATTCTCTTTACCGATGCTACCAGAGGCGCTGGCATAAAGACCAATGTCCTGGGTTTTGGCCTGGGCTTGGGTATCTCTGATGTCAACAATGATGGCTGGCAGGATGTATATGTCTCCAATGACTACAATGAAGAGGATTATCTTTATATCAATAATCAAGATGGTACATTTTCTGATCAATTGGAGGACTACATCGCACACGTATCCTTGTCATCTATGGGTTCGGATATTGCGGACTTTAACAACGATGGCTACTTTGATATAATGACCCTGGACATGCTGCCTGAAGGAAACTACCGTCAGAAAGTAATGTTCGGCCCTGATAATTATGACAAATATCAAAGACTGATTTCTTCAGGGTTTTACCATCAATCCATGAGGAATATGCTTCAACTCAATAACCAGGGAATTGGCTTTAGTGAAATTGGTCAGATGGCGGGAGTTTCCAGTACAGATTGGAGTTGGGCCTCATTATTTGCCGATTTTGATAATGACGGGCATAAAGACTTGTTCATTACCAATGGTTACCGGCGTGACTACACCAATATGGATTTTATGAATTTCATGGTGAGCGAAACACTCAGGCAAAATGCCGGTGGAGAGGCACTTGCCACTATGGAAACTCTTGAAAAAATGCCTGCCATCCTGTTGCCGAATTACCTTTATCAGAACCAGGGTGACCTTACTTTTAAAAACAAAACGGAAGAGTGGGGCCTTGACCAGCCATCTCTTTCCAATGGGGCCGCTTATGCTGATTTGGACAATGACGGCGACCTTGATCTGATAGTCAACAATATTAATGAGCCCGCCTTTATTTATCGCAACAACTCCAGACAACTAAACCAAAACAACTATCTGAAGGTGGTACTGAACGGAGATGGAATGAACACCAAAGGTATAGGAGCAAAAGTGACGCTATACTGTG
>QIEB01000595.1 GCA_003229495.1 Flammeovirgaceae bacterium | reverse complement strand
ATTATAAAGGAATGCCGGATGGACTTGGGCACGGGCCACGAGACTAGTGGGAACATTTGAACAATTGAATAATTGAACATTTGAGCATTTGAATAATTGAGCATTTGAACATTTGAACATTTGAGCATTCGGCGTTCGGCGTTCGGCGTTCTATTGTTCTCATGTTCTATTGTTCAATTGATCGCCTATTCTATTGTTCCCATTGATCCCCTATTCTACTGTTCAAAACCAGCGGATCTTCCATCTCTTTTTGCAATTCAATTAAATCTGAAAACAGGCTCTTAACACGGGCCGCGTGTTCCGGATCATCTGACAGGTCATGCACCTCATCAGGGTCATTTTCCAGGTCAAAGAGCAACACTTTATTAACCCTGGGATAAACCAAAAGCTTATATCCATCCTTCCGGATCATGCGTTGGAAGTCCATATATGCTCCGTAGATGGCTGGGTAGTGGCTTTTTTGTTGTTTACCCTGAACTAAATCAAGAAAGCTATTAAAGAAAACTTGTGAGGGCCTGGCAATCCCGGCTAATTGTAAACTTGTGGCCATAATATCCTGGAGATAGACATCTGCTTCTACTCTTGAGTCCCGGGGAATATCGGGGCCGGTAATCATCAATGGCACCCTAATACTGTGGTCAAACAATGATTGTTTTCCCAACAAACCATGGCGGCCTACCGCCAGACCGTGATCCCCGGTAAAAAAGATATAGGTATTGTCCATCTGTCCACTGGCCTCAAGTGCATCAAGTATCTCCCCAATCTGTTGATCAAGATGGCTGATTATTCCATAGTACTCACGTATATGTGTTTTGATAACATGTGGCGTTCTTGGAAAGGGTGCTAAAGCCTCATCCCGCAGCAATGGGGTATTGCCAATACTGTCTTTATAAGGATATTCAGGCAGCCAGTTTTCTGGCAAGGGAATGTCCTCCAAAGGATACAAATCCAGGAACTGCTGAGGAGATTGACGGGGGTCATGGGGTGCATTGAAAGCCAGGTACATAAAGAAAGGGGCTTCATTATCTGCTGCTTGTACAATAAAATCCAACGCATCGTTTTTCACCACTTCACTCCAATGTGTACCGCCCTCCCAGTATCCCCCATGAGCGGTGTCTGAGGCTGACCAGGAATTATCTTGTTCATCAATTGGCCGGTTGTAGCCTAGAGGAAGTACAGATCCCAAATCTCCGCCACTTTCATAAGTCTTTCTAATAATTCGCCAGGTACTGTCGTTGCCTACCCAATAATCATGAGGCATCCCCCCTGGCCGAACGTCCTTGGTGGTTTGGAATACTTTATCAACATCAGCCTGGATATGCCATTTACCGGTCATATAGGTATGGTATCCCTGGTCCTCCATTAATTTACCCCAGGTATTCTCTACTGCCTGTCCTTCACTTTGTTGCCATTTCTTTTCGACCTCGCGGGCCTTCCACAAGGATGCACCAGAAATAATCATGGATCGTGAAGCCACACAAATGGCCCCATGCCATCCACCCATGTTATAGGCATGGGTAAAAGACGTGCCTGTTTTAACTAACCGGTCCAAATTAGGGGTTTTGATCACATGGTTGCCCATTGCGTGGACGGCGTTGTATGAAAAGTCATCAGCGAATAGAAATACAATATTGGGTCTATCCGGTGATTTGCTACGCTTATTGGTTTCAGGGTTGCAACCAAAAAAAAATATAGCTGCGACAAAAAGATATAAATTGGTATTCATAGGGACTATTTAACATTTTTTAACGAAAACTAATCCCCTAAACCTTGTTAAATGTAAATGCTCCGATTAAAATTGCACTCCAAAAGAGCAATTGCAATTATGACGATCTCCGTACGCAATCTGACCAAGACCTACGGTATTCAAAAGGCTGTGGATGATATCTCATTTGAGGTTAATACCGGTGAGGTGGTAGGTTTTCTTGGCCCTAACGGTGCCGGTAAAAGTACCACCATGAGAATATTGACCTGCTACCAGGCCGCTTCCCATGGGGATGTGCTTTTAGACGGGATATCCGTTCGGGAAGATCCTGACAATGTAAAAAAGATGATCGGTTATCTTCCGGAGAACAATCCCTTGTACTCCGAAATGGCCAT
>QIEB01000135.1 GCA_003229495.1 Flammeovirgaceae bacterium | reverse complement strand
GGAAGTTTCAACTTCAGGAGTTACAGAAAGAGACTATCCGAACATTGTTCGCCATGAAAATGTTAAAATTCACATAGGTGTTGGAAAAGAAGTATATACTTATATTGTAAACCCAAAAGGAGCATTATTGGATACCCGTGATAGGACGGTATCCTGGAATAGTGACGTTACCATCTGGAATAGTACCGCAAGATCTGCAGGTAGGGCCAATGAAAATGGATGGCAATTTGAAATGGAAATACCTTTGAGTGAGTTGAATATCCAGAAAAAGAAAACCACCATCAACTTTTCGCGTAGCGATACGGAAAATAAGACTGAGTATGAATATTCGCTGACCTTCGGAAAATCTGGCCTTGATCACCATATTCCTATGTATGCATCGGATTGGTATGCGATTGATCGATTTGCTGAATTAGTACTGAAGTAGACAGGGTCATTGTGTGTGTCATTATAAAGAACGAAATTTGCAAAGCATGAAGAAACTGATATGAAAAAAATACTCTTCAGCTTAGTATCATTATTAAGTGCATTGGGTTGTAGTCAACCGATCAATGATCAGGATGGAGGAAAAAATGAGCTTCCACGCATAGCTATTGCTGGCTTAGCCATAGAATCAAGTACCTTTTCACCGGCGCTTACCCTTGAAGATGCTTTTCATGCCAGAGTGGCTGATGATGTTTTTTCGTTTTATCCGTTTTTATCTCCAGACTCGCTGAATCGTAGGCGGGCGAATTGGATTCCTACCATAAGGGGGCATGCACTGCCTGGAGGCATTGTTACCAGGGAGGCATACGAATCATTGGTAACGAAAACGCTTGAATTGCTTAAAAAAAATCTACCGTATGACGGCCTGTTTTTTGATATTCATGGGGCCATGAGTGTGGTAGATCTTGACGATCCCGAAGGTGATTTTATCGTCAGAATTCGTGAAGTAGTTGGAAAGAAAACCCTCATTTCAACCTCAATGGATTTGCACGGTAATGTTTCATGGCGACTGGCACAGAACACAGATCTGATTACATGTTATAGGATGGCCCCGCATGAAGATGCTTTAGAATCAAAAAAACGAGCAGTGGATAATCTGTTGTCCAGAATAGAAAGCGGTAAAGGGAAACCTGCTTACAAGGCGTGGATTCCAGTGCCTATATTGCTGCCCGGAGAAAAGACCAGTACCAGAATAGAACCTGGAAAGAGTTTATACGCCAAGGTAGCGCCGGCCTCTATTCAAAAAGGCATTGTCGATGCTGCCATTTGGGTGGGATACGCATGGGCCGACGAGCCGCGCAACCATGCTGTGGTAATGGTAACGGGAGATGATAAGGGAAAAGTAATAAGTACTGCCGAGCAACTGGCCAACAGCTTTTGGAAAGTGAGGTCAGAGTTTGCATTTATAGCCCCCACAGGTTCCCTTAGTGAAAGCCTTGACATGGCGATTGCCAGCAACAAGCATCCTTTCATTATCAGCGATATGGGCGATAATCCTACTGCCGGGGGAGCAGGTGATGTAACCTGGACATTAAAAGAAATCCTGGCGCGTCCTGAATTTAAATCAGAGAGTGGACCTTCTCTTATTTATGCCTCTTTACCGGGCCCCGAATTTGTGGTAAAGGCCGTTGAAGCAGGTGTTGGAGGTAAAGTTGATGAATATGCAGGAGCAGCCATTGACGCTCGTTTTGCGCCTCCGATAAAACTATCAGGAACAGTAGAAGCTATAGAACATGGAGATCAGCATGCTGAAACTGAAGTAGTGGTGAAGATTGGAAGTGTGTATGTTATTGTGACAAAGAAACGTAAACCATATCACAAGGAAATTGATTTTACCAGATTGGGCCTGAATCCCCGAAAAACTGATATTGTGGTGGTGAAGATTGGTTATTTAGTACCGGAACTTTATGATATGCGGGCAGACTGGATAATGGCGCTAACACCCGGTGGGGTAGACCAGGACCTGGAGCGTCTTAATTTTGAGAGAATCAAAAGGCCGATGTTCCCTTTCGATAAGGACATGGAGGATCCTGATCTCAGAGCTCAATTGGTACCGTCATCTGACGACATATAAGATGAGTAAACTATTTTTGCTGAGGCATAGGTTTTGCCAAACTTGCTAAAGAACTTT
>QIEB01000145.1 GCA_003229495.1 Flammeovirgaceae bacterium | reverse complement strand
AAAGCATTATTTCGTTGGTCTTGACCATGGCAATTACTTCAACACCAGGCTGCAATTGTAGTTGCTTCACCGCATTACTGGTAATGATAGAACAAAGAGCATATTCCTGGTATTGCAAACTAAGCTGACTTAGGAGTTGCCCCTGTTCAATCGCCATCACTTTGACGGGTATTTGATTCTGTATACTGATGTCAGTACCGTTTTTCCCGATAATTACCTCGGTTTCTTTGAACATTACTTTTATTGGGGCTCCTATCCTTAAGTACGAGGCCGTTTCCGGTGTTTCGATTACAATACTGGTAAAGGTAATATTTGATACCACTACTTTTACCAAAGTAAGATTACCATGAACCTTGAGGTCTTGTATGGTGCCACTGAGTATATTCAAAATAGATGGGCCATAGCTATGGGTGATAAATATCGTGGGAATTTCGAACAATAGAGCATTAGATCAACGATTTTTGAAGTAATTAATCTTGCCCTGTAGTTAATCACTTTCAAGCTAGCAAAGCCACAATTTCTGCCATTTTTCGTAAATTGTCTCAGATCAAATGCTAATGACATGAAATATTTTCTTTTTATGATTGGATTGGGGGCTGGAATTCTCGGTTGCACTATATCCGACAAATCAGTGCCAGAGGTGGCTAAAGAGTTACCCGTTCAACTTTATGAATATACCGATCAATCCACCCCCGCGTGGTCGAGTTTTGAAAATATCGACGCCAAGAAAGGGGCAGGAGGAAAGGAAAATAACGGAGCCAAAGGGCACCCTTTCAATAAGATTCGTGCGGGTGAAACCCGCACGTTGATGCACGCCAAAGGTCCGGGGATTGTCAACCGCATGTGGATGACCATCAGTGATCGATCGCCCCAAATGCTAAGGTCGCTCCGTATTGACATGTATTGGGACGGGGAAGAAAAACCTGCGGTATCGGTTCCATTTGGAGATTTTTTCGGGCTAGGCTTAGGTCGCACCAAACCCTATCACAACCATTTGTTTGCCAACCATGAAGGACGCTCATTTAATTTTTTTATCCCCATGCCTTTTAAAACTGAGGCTCGGATCGATATTACCAACGAATCAGACGAGGACCTGGGCATGGCATTTTTTGATATCAACTTTCAACGCCTCGAGTCATGGAACAACAAATTCCTTTATTTCCATGCCTTTTGGCATCGGGACATCAATACCGAATTGGCCGTGGATTTTGAGATCCTTCCCAAAGTACCTGGTAAAGGTCGATTTATTGGCACAAATATAGGTCTTAACTCCAATACAGATTATAAAAATCATTGGTGGGGTGAGGGAGAAGTTAAGATGTATATTGACGGCGATACCGGCTTTGCTTCCCTGGTTGGTACCGGAACAGAAGACTATATTGGAACAGCCTATGGCCAGGGAGAATTCTTTTCTGCCTTTCACGGTTGCTTGATCGGGGAACCGGAAAATTTTCAATGGGCTTTCTACCGTTACCACATACCTGACCCTATTTATTTCAAAACAGACATTAGAGTAACCATCCAGCAAATGGGAGGTAGTCGCAAAAAGAACGTAATTGATTTATTGGCCCAGGGAGTGAAATTGATCCCTGTAACCGTGCAAAATGAAGATTCCATTGTACATCTGTACCAGCCAGGTCAGGTCAATGATCTCTCAGATCCTAATCTGATGGACGGGTGGACCAACTACTACCGGCAAGATGATCTTTCGGCCACCGCTTATTTTTATTTGGACAGACCAAGCAGCAATTTGCCGGAACTACAGGCAGCGGAAATACGGGTGACCGATTTGTTTGTGCCTTAATGCTCCACGCTCCACGCTCCATGCCTCATGCGCTAGAACAGCACGAAGTGTGAAGCAACAGTGTGATCCGTTTAGGTTTAGAACATGCTGTAAGCTGTTGCTCTTGCTGCGCTTTTCCAATGCCCATATTGAGTTTGAGTGTGGGTATTCAGTGTGAGAAGGTTTGGTCCCTTTGTCCTTAACACCTTCGTCCCTAACTCCCTAAACACCTTCGTCCCTAACACCTGGATTTGCAACAAAAAACTGGACAAATAGTTAAGCTGCTTTTTTATAAACATTTTTCTTTTTGCCAAAAGCTTCGGGAGTACAGTACCCA
>QIEB01000513.1 GCA_003229495.1 Flammeovirgaceae bacterium | reverse complement strand
TGCGGGCAAAGTACAAACACAAATTTAAAAATGCTGAGTCTCTGATAACTCACAAGAAGGATATCCCTATCCTTGCTGCAGTCCTTTATGTGAAGCCTGACTATTTTTTGACTGGTGATACACATTTCTTTATCAACAAAATCAAGAGCATTGTAAATGTTTCAACAACGAAGGACTTTCTTGCGAAGATCAAATGATATTGTTAAGTCCATGTGGTCTTGAAATATTAGTTTTTGGCTACTTCCCCTCTACTGCTCAGAGGATGCAAAAAACAAAAGGTTTAGATCTTCGTAAGCATCCCTGACTATGTGAACTTGCCGGATAGATATCAATTCCGTTGGAAAGCACCTAAAAAGTCGAGTCAGGACTGTAAGGATATAGTAGAGCAATAGGGTCACATCTTAAAAGATAAATATTGACAGCAAGGAAAAATTAGGGTCAGGCTTGCAAACATGCATTTGGGAGTATAACCTGTGCTATCCTTGCAATATTTCCTGCATCATCAATGCCTCTGTGGTGTCTGCCCTCAAGGGGAATTCCGAGCATTTTGAGGGCTGCTGCCATTCCGCAAGGCCTAATTTTCCTTTGTGAAGCAAAAAGCTTTTTGAGGTTGATGTGCTTTGTCTTGAACTTTTGAGGAAAGTGGATGTTGTGTCTTTTGCAGTCGGTCGCTAACTGCTTGATATCATATTCACCCCAAGAGGCTATACTATAAGACACTGAACCTATCCAATCCAAGAACCTCTCAAAAACTGTTTTAAAATCATCGGCTTTATCAACATCACATTGCTGTATAGTTGTTAATTCTTTACAAAAACCACTAAGTTTTGGTTCAGAAATGGGACGCACGAAAGAAGAGAATTCATTGATTGTTTTCAAGGACTTGCCTTCCAGTTTCACTGCTCCAATTTCAATAATCTCCATCCGCTCAAGCCGCCTGTCATCTTCCCAACACGTCGCTTCTAAATCAATAATAACAATACACATTCTAATATTCAGTATGCCTATCAAATTTCATGGTTTTTAAATCAATAGTAACGTATGTGAATGGCACAAGTTGTCCGGGTTGGATGCAAATTGTGTTGCCAAGTTCAGCATACCATCTTCCGCTAACTTCGGGGGATTCATGAATATGACCATGTAGTGAGAGCTTAGGTTGATGTTCCAGTAAAAAATTATAAACAGCTTTTGACCCGACTTCCAGACCATGACCACATTTATCCAGTCCTAATTTGCATGGAGGCATATGGATTACATATATGCTCTGTGACATATTCTTCGGGCGTATCAACTGGTTGACTTCGTCCTCTATTGTAGGAAGTGTTTGGGCATAGGAAAACCAGTCATCCAATTCCTTTATCCCATTTGGTGTAGACAATAATCCCGTTCCAAATTGTTTTTGAAAAACGTAGTCTTTCGTATCCATTCTGCACCAATCCTTAAGTCTGAACGGATAATCTACAACCCAATTCATTCCTATGAATTCAAATTCTCCGATGTCAAACTTCCGCTGTGCCAGATTTATTACAAATGGATATTTACTGCATGTTTTTTCAAAAACATCATCGAAAATTCTGAGATCATCATTGCCTAAGTAGCATAGATAATAGATACCAGCAGCGTTAAATTGTGCAAAGTGTTTTTCAAGATAACCGGTGATGAACTTGTCTTGTGCATAAAGGTTGCCATTTTTTGGAAACATGTCACCGCTGTTGATCACCACATCAGCACGAAAATCTTGAGCCACTTTAAATAGAAGATCATATTTCCATACTTCCCCGTGTAAATCTGTAACGAATAGTATTTTCATGCAAATACCGTTGGCTTTCAAGATAGTAATTTAACAGGCTAATTAAGTAGCTGTCTGTGTTTGCCAGGTCGTGGGGTCACTTGAGGCCGGAGGGGTCAAATTCCCGAACGAAAGGCGTCGGGACAGGCTTTGTTTCTTGCATTTTTTATCGTATATTAGGCCACTTACAAATATCATATTCCCGCACGTCCTTATTTTCAAGGCAAAAATGCCTGACTGTCAAAAATGCCTGACGACGTAACCATTCATGTGAAAGGTGGATTATAATCTATAGAGAAGGATTCCCGACAAGCCTGCCTGCCGGCAGGCAG
>QIEB01000641.1 GCA_003229495.1 Flammeovirgaceae bacterium | reverse complement strand
TCGACAAACAAAGGCTCGTTAAGAAAATTTGAAACAAAGTTAATTTGTGGAATCGTGGGCCACTGGCTTACAATATCCATAACTTTTTGGTACACCGACCCGGTTGATGCTGAAGCATATTGAGGAAATAGGGGAATAACCACTATTTTAGAAACAGACTTCAATTTTTTCAATGCTGATTGAAGACTGGGGCTTTGGTAACGCATGCCTAGTACTACCTTGAATGGTTTTCCCAAGGTTGTTTGTAACAATCTTTGCAGGTCTTGTCCGTAAAAAAGCAAGGGAGAGCCTCTTTCCTGCCATAGTAGTTCATATATTTTGGCCGATTTTGGGGCCCTGAAGGGAGCAATGATCAAGTTTACCAGGGGCCATCTTTTCCAAAAAGGAATATCAATCACCCTTTCGTCCATTAAGAACTCTCTAAGGTACTTTCTAACGTCTGCGGTACCCGGGCTGTCAGGAGTCCCAAGATTGACTAGTAATACACCAACTTCATATTTCATAAATTCAAACTATGCTAAATCAAACCGTTTTCGCTGCTGAAAATGCTTGTGAAGGAATGCTGTAGCCAGGTGTCTCCCGAATGGCTCAATATTCGATTGGAAATTAATTTAGCAGATAAAACTCTACTTTTCTTCGCTTTACTCCAGGAGGCTCTTCACTATCTCCGAGAAAGGCCTTCATGTCCCGATACGAACGGGCGATCAGGTTATCTGCAGCTATGCCTTGCTTGACCAGGTAATTGAAGACCGTGGACGCTCGTTTTTCGTCAAGCCCTTTACCAGGATCTTCAGCTGAGGCATCGTCGTATCCTACGATCATTACCTTGGAATCGGGGTAGTTTGATTTTAATACCGCAACCAGGGTGTTTAGCCGGTCTTTGCTGTATTTGGTAATAAAGTTTCCCTTATTTTTCACAAAGTGGGCCTTGATTGATAGTTGCTCCCAGATTAAGTAGCCATCCTCTGAGTCATCTTGGTTACCTTCATGCGCGATATAGTCACCATGTGACGAAATACGTTTCATCTCTGCCCTCCTGTTCAACCGGCGCCCCTCCGGGGTCTTATTGGTGGCTATTGGTTTCAATTCTCCGTGCCCCCTGGGGGTTAAATGTCCAGGGGTGATCCCTTTGGTGGTCAAATAGTTGTAGACAGCTTTGGCCCGTCTATTAGATAATCTTTGATTGTAAGCAATGCTGCCGATATTGTCGGTGTGCCCGGCAATTTCAAAGAACAACTCAGGGTTTCGGCCCAGGAACGCATATACCTGATTTAAGGTTTTGATAGACTCTCTTTTTAAAGTAGACTTGTTGAAATCGAAATGTACATTCCGGAGAATAATGGTGGCTCCATTTTTGATTCGCTCAAAATCTGAAGCAGTCACTTGTGCCGGATCTTTCTCTGATTCAGGAACTGGTGTTCTGTCTCCAAAAAGTGCTCCCTTTTCATTCACTACAATCTGAGTGGTATCACCGTACAATTCCACCACGTACATTCGATCCCCCTCTATGGCGAAATTCATAATGTATTCGAACAGGGCGGCCTGGTAGGGGAATTGTACATCTTCTGTATGGAAGTCAAAATCTTCCGCTTCAACCCTTAAGTTATAATCCGTATTGAATTCCATATTGAAGGCATACTTTCCTGTAAGGATATCAGAGGTGACAACGGTGTCTATTCTGTTGGTTTCCTTATTCAGCAATGTTATGGTGGCCGATATCGGTTCTAATGTTTCTTTGCTTCTTACCGTTCCTTTAAACAGGAACAGGGTAGGTGAAGAAAGTGGTCTATGCAGGATATAAATGTCCTTCTCACCATAACTGTCATAGCGATAAGAAGAGAAATAACCTTTGGATCCATCGGCAGTGAGCGAAAAATAAATATCTTCATTTGCCGAATTCACCGGGTACCCAAAATTACGTGGTTTGCTCCATTTCCCGGTGACGGGGTCTTTTATGGTGGAGAAAATATCGTATCCTCCTATACCATCGTGACCCCGGGAACTAAAAAACAAGGTTATCCCATCACTATGTATTTGTGATTTGTGGCGCATCTTCATCGTAAGGGGTATTAATAGTAGGTCCCAGATTAACAGGAGCGCTCCATATGTCGCCGGGAAGTCTTTCAGATACATATATGTCGCTTCCGCCGTAGCCACCCTCCTGATCACTTGAAAAGTACAGGGTCTTATTATCGGTACCCAGGCTAGCACTTCCTTCCCAATAATCGGTATTAACTCCTCCCTGAAGCCTTTCAGGCTTGGTCCACTTTTTTGCGTTATTTCCTTCAATTTTGCTGACGAAAATATCACCACCTCCGGTGTCTTTATATACGAAAAGTAACGATCCGTCTGGCGAAAGACCGATACAGGCATCATGGTCCTTGGTATTTATGGGCTTACCAAGTTGCTCAGGCGCAGACCAGGTCCCATCTTTATTTTTGGTGCATAGGTAAATGTCTTCAAAATACTGACCGTCGGTATTGATCTTACCCCCGGTAGTGTTGCTGCGACGGGAGGTGAACAGGATCATGGATTCGTCGGATGAAACTACCGGAACATAATCCGGGTATACGCTGTTTATACTGGGGCCGGCATTCTGGATCTCCAATAAAATTGAATCTGGCAACAAAGCAT
>QIEB01000219.1 GCA_003229495.1 Flammeovirgaceae bacterium | reverse complement strand
GGACAACCCCATCCCATTGTAGTACGGGACTGCCGTCAAGTCTGGGACCCCATCCTGAGCGATTCCACCAGCCTTGGGCATTGGCCAAATCCGTGGGGTCATTAGGATCAACTGGTTTTTCAGGTACCTGAGTGGCCAGATCATCTCCCACATATCCGCCGTATCCATAGGTCTCCTGCATGTCTCTCAGATCATTTATCTTGTCAAATACGTAATTAGAATTGAACTCAATACCAATACCTTTACGATTAGTGCCTTTTTTGGTGGTAATCAGTATCACACCGTTGGCGGCCCTTGATCCATAAAGAGCAGCGGCACTGGCGCCTTTCAACACGGTGGTTGACTCAATATCATCTGGGTTTAAACTGCTCATACCGTCACCCTGGTCAGCACCTCCCCATAATCCAGCCTGACCATTGTTTATGTTGGTCATTGGCACACCGTCCACCACATATAAAGGTTGGTTCAGGTTTGATCCCAAAGTTTTTGATCCACGGATAATCACCCGGGATGAGGAAGCAGGTCCGGAAGCAATCTTGGTTACATTTACTCCCGCAACTCTTCCAGCAAGTGCATTTGCTAAACTGTTTTCACGGGCCTTCACGAAGTTATCACCGCTGATCTGGGTCACCGAAGATTGCAGCGCCCTGGTATCTCTTTCAATACCCAATGCGGTCACTACAACTTCTGACAGCTGCTGTACATCTGGATCCAGAGTCACATTGAGTAATGATCTTGTACCTACTTCCAGACGCTGATCCAGAAAACCTATGAAGGAGTAAGTTAAAGCGCCTCCTTCAGGTACCTCAATGGTATAATTACCGTCAAAATCTGTTACTGTACCCTGTTGCGTACCCGCCACCAGGATGTTTACACCAGGAAGTCCCTCTCCCTGGTCGTCTATGACCTTACCGGTCACCGTACTCTGAGCCCACAAATGAGCGGCTCCAAAGAACATTACCAATAGTAGTAGTAATTGTTTGTTCATCATAAATCGATTTGGTTATTAATACATTTTTGATTAGACAACATAAAAGAATATAACATATTATTTAGTGAATAAAAGTCTAATTTGGAATCTTTTGGTGTTTTTCATATTTCTATATAATTGATATCAGAGGCAATTTAAACTGGACTCATTGAAGAAGATAAATAAGCAGAATAGTTATTCCCACCATTACTATCGATAGCACTATTTCCAGCCACTTCCATTTTCGATAAGTATTACTCTGTTTAATAGAATTGAAGTTTAAATGTAAATGGTATAATACAAGTAATCAAATATATGCTCATATCTTCCTACAAAGGGGGCCAAAACTGGTATTAGGACAGGCCGGTGGTGATCAGAGCATAGCCAATATTGACCAAATATGGTGTCAAAACTGGTCGTGCTGGCTTGCGCCAGAGAAATTTTGAAACGGGTGGGGTTAAATCGAGTCCAATTCTTATCAATTCATTATATTGCTCTTTGGACGCCGTTTATTCAATATGTAGCACTGGTCTAATTACGTGCGCAGCTACAGAATATGATGAAGTCGATACTCACATTTCTATTTATCCTGGCAGGATTCCATTTATTAGCTCAGCAGCCCGATTATTCATCGTTGAATATAGGCTTTCTAACCATGGAAGATGGATTACTGCACAATTATGTAAATGTTGTCTATCAGGATAAGAAAGGGTTTATTTGGATTGGAACCAAAGAAGGGTTGAACAGATTTGATGGCCTCAATTTCATCGAATTTAGTAATAATTCAGATGACTCACTTTCTATCAGTTCTAACGTGATCACCAGCATTCTGGAGGATCAATACGGCGAATTTTGGATTGGCACTACCAGAGGGTTGAATCGAATGAAATTGGATGGCAGGGGATTTATCAGATATCCAGGCATTGTAGCTGACCAAGCTAAATTTGGGAGTAACCATATCTATAAAATATTCGAGGATAAGGAAAAGCAACTATGGATAGGAACAGGTGATGGCAACTTGCACTTTTATAACCGGGCAGAAGACCGATTTGAGCATTTTACCACCGAAGGTAAAGCTGAGCTTAGGGAGATTCTTGATGGCCCTGACCACACTCTTTTATTAGGATATGGCGCCCATGTGCTTCAAGAAGGTA
>QIEB01000559.1 GCA_003229495.1 Flammeovirgaceae bacterium | reverse complement strand
ATTATACCGTTTAGTGATGTTGCATGCCCTATAGATATTCTGCCTGATAAATCGGTTTGAACTCCTGTGTAATACATATGATACAAGTTATTAAAAAATACTACAGAAGGAGTTTCAATTTTCATATGATCAAAATCATCTGAATTTGTTCCTTTTTGGAGTAAGGGTGTAGTATTAATATCCCAAACAATTCCATTTGTTGATGTGGCTCTAAAAGGTGCTACATTTTCTCCTGGCTCACTTTGGTTTGATGTTAAATACATTACATATTGATTACTTTCTTTTATCACACAAGGGTCATTCCATTGTGCTCCTGAGAAGGATTGATTAATAGTAATTAGCGGATTATTGGGATTAGCAATCCAAATTGATTGTACAGGAATATTATCTTCAGGAGTAATATCTTCCTTTTTACATGCAACCAGAATAATAAAAAGTCCAACTAAGAAATATAAATTTGTCTTCATTATTTTCATTTTTATGTTCGTTAAGGCACTCTGTTTATGTGCTCTAACGTAGGGGTAAGAGCCGTACATACCCGGCCTACCCGAGCAGAAAAGTTAGCAATTTCTGTGAATGCTCCCAAACAACTGAAACTAATTTAGAGCAGATTCACCAATATCTAAGGCTTATTTTTTAAAACCTGCTAAACCGGTAAGTCCGCAAGCAGAAATTGCGGAAGTTCGTGCACCAGATCTGACAAGGACTACTTAAATGTATGGCTTCTTACCCGATGTTGTGCCCCGTATTTTTTATCAGTCCGAAGGAGAGGAGAGGTCCCGGATCCTGGGAAAGTCAGAAAAATCGCTCATCGAAAAACGTAGACAGTCCGAATTAACCTACAAATCATCGACTGATGGAGAATAGAAAAATTTATTATTTAGTGGAGGTTTCGGACCTGGCGGATGTAATACCCAAGGAATGGCGCACAACGGCCTTAATAATCTGCGTTTTAATGCAGTTTATTTTTTGTGTGTGCCCAGCACGGGCATCTGGTATCGAAGATACCAAATTATTCCAGAGGGTGAAAGTCCCTTATGCACGGGAGTCGTGTCCTGAAGCATTAGCAAGTCGCAAGCTCGTTTGTTGTAAAGCATAGAGTGAAGGAAGCGAGACTGCAAACCCCGGTTCCAACGAACAGGAACTGGATAAGAGGCTGTACAATTCGGATGAGGTAACACATCATACCAACGTCCAAAAGGTGGGAGACCATCCAGTAATTGTGCAGTAGATCCAGTGGATATTGGGGGAAGGAATATGTCCTTACCTGGGGAGATCTCGGACTGTACGAGTTACAGTTTGAGAAGTCAGCAGAAGTCATAGTAGTTGATGGAAATGAGCCGATACAGATAATCGGAGGCCTCACAACTCAACGAAGGACTGAACATTAAGTAGTCCCAAACGGGAAAAGGAGCACTCCTATTGAGGCAGCCTTTTAACGGGAGGGACAGGGAAACAACAGAAATGATAGAGCAAATAGTTACGAGGAAGAACCTGCTAAAGGCACGTAGGCAAGTAGAGAAGAACAACGGTTCTTCAGGAGTTGACCATATGCCTGTAAGTGAGTTAAAGCACCATCTGGAATTAAACAGGGACGCGCTATTGACTAGTGTTCTAAACCATAGCTATGTACCTCAACCCATTCTGGGAGTAGTCATACCAAAGGGGAAAGGAAAGACCCGCCAGCTAGGAGTACCTACGGTCACAGACCGGATGCTACAACAGGCGGTAAGCCAAATAATAGCCCCAAAGTTCGAGCTGGAGTTCAAAGACCATAGCTATGGTTTTAGACCCCGGAAGAACGCCCACCAAGCGGTATTACAATCACTGAAATACATCAATGAAGGTTATCAACACATTGTTGATATCGATTTGAAGAACTTCTTTGACGAGGTAGAGCACTATATTCTACTTCAACTGCTTTACCGTAAGGTGAAATGCCCGACCACACTGCGCCTGATCAGAACATGGTTAAGAGCCCCGATGCAAATCAAGGGCAAACTGATCAAGAGACGAAAAGGTATACCCTAAGTCCATTGCTGTCCAATATCATGCTGCATGAATTGGATTGCGAACTGGAAAACCGAGGGTTAAAATATGTACGCTACGCAGATGACTTTAGTATTTATGCTAAAAGCAAACGGCAAGCCGTAGAAACAGGTAACAGTATATATAAGTTCTTGCAAAAGAAGTTGAAGTTGCCTGTTAATCGGGAAAAGAGCGGCATACGCAGACCAGTCCAATTCCGGATATTAGGATATGGCTTCGTACCAACCTATAAAAAGGAAGTAAAAGGTCAATACCAATTGGTAGTAAGTGAAAAGGGATGGCGCAAGCTCAAACAAACCCTCAAATCGATTACAAGGAAGACTATACCGATGAGCCTGAAGGAACGCTTCCAAAAGCTGAAAGAAGTCCAACGGGGATGGTTGAATTACTTCCGAATGGCAAGTATTCAACAGAAGCTCAAGGAGATCGACAGCTGGTTGCGAAACAGGCTTAGGTATTGCATTTGGCATGATTGGAAGAAGCTGGAACGGAAACGGAAAAACCTGATCCGGTTAGGCATCAGAAAATGGCAAGCCTATGCATGGAGTCGTACCCGTATGGGAGGCTGGGCAGTAGCTCAAAGTCCTATTCTAAGAACGACCATCACCTTGCAAAGATTGAGAGGAGGAGGCTATCAATCCTTATTGGAATACTACACCAAAGATTCCCCATTATTTAATGAACCGCCGTATACGAGAACCGTACGTACGGTGGTGTGAGAGGCGCACCGTGGGCTTATGGCTCACG
>QIEB01000290.1 GCA_003229495.1 Flammeovirgaceae bacterium | reverse complement strand
TATTTGCCACAATATTTATATGCTCTTGCTCATCGCACAATAATGAAATTGATCCAGATATAATCTACCCTTCGTTTGGTTCTGAAATTGATGTGACCATCAATGGCCTGTCCTTTGATGCCATGGAGGCATTCATTGCCCCTAGTGGAGCTTATTTGTTTTTTAACAGCCTGAATGATGGTGTTAATACAAAACTGTTTTATGCTTCCAGAGTAAACGACTCCACATTTACCTATGAAGGAGAAATAGTTGGGACTAATCAAACGACACCTCCTCATTTAGATGCTGTAGCTGACATGGATTTATTCGGCAATTTTTATTGGACCTCCACCAGAGATTATCCAGTTGAACTGGATAATCTTTTTCACGGATCTTTTAATTCCGGTAACGTCAATAATATTGGAAGAGTGCAAGGCGATTTTAACAGGAAAATTTCTGGTTGGCTCATAATGGATCATGGTATAAGTTTAGATGGACAATTTTTGTATGTAAATAATGCAAGATTTGATGATCGCTCTTGTCAGGGAGCATGTGAAACCGTAATTGAATTAGCTCAAAAAGTTAACGACTCAACCTTTAATCTACTTTCAAATTCGGTATCCATATTAAAAAACATTAATAATGCCAATTATATTTATTATGCTCCATGTATAAGTAGTGACAATCTGGAATTATATTATACACGATACCTGAAAGGGGCAATCTCCAGTAGTACAGTATTTGAAATATGTGTCGCTGTTAGAAATACCGTTTCAGAGAATTTTTCAATTCCTACGGTTTTATTTTCAGAATTCATTTCCGACTTGATAGAAGCTCCTTCCTTAACGGTAGATAAACAGATTATATATTATCATAGAAAAGTTGTAGACTCACATAGAATAGTAATGCGGTATCGGAACGCTCCATAAGGTTTCACGAGCAATCAATTCTACTGATGAAACATTTGGCATCTATGAACAGAGGAAGCTCCAAACTCTGGCCACTCTTGTCGGGTTTGGGCATAATTTGACGCATATTTTAGAACTGGGAACTTAGAAAACTAACTCATCGTAGGACTGTGAACTTTTGCCGGTAAGTGCCAAGATCCCCATGTTTAATGATAAGTATATGAACACCATTTTTGATCCTGCTGAGATCAATTATAAGATTTGTTTGCAACGACTTGAACTTATAAACTGTTTTACCATTAGCATCCACTATCAGGTATTCTCGAGGTTTTTCAAATAGTTCTCGATCACCAGACTCCCGGGATGAATAGCCAATATAGATCTCGTCGAAAGCGGGGTTGGGAAAGATTTTTACCGTCGGACAGTCCATGCAATCATCCGGAAGGACAGTAACATATTTGTATTTTTCTTTGCTATTACCACACAAATTGGTTTTCCATACCCGAACATTTCCGCTTTCAGCGGCAGGCCCAATCCAGGTTTGAACACTATTACCGTCTTCTCTTCCGGTAGGAAGAAAACCTGTAGGAATTGCCCACATAAAAGTTTCGTTTTCTTTCGCTTGATCTGAGAGGTTAAACCAAACCAGAGACCCTATTGATACTTCAGAAGGACCGACTAAATCACCTGTAATATCATTTGGCGCACCCTGGGTTCTAGCTACAACCGAAGCCATGGTATTATCAAGGTTCTCTTTCATCAAACTCACCTGCTCATTTGAGAATACCGACATGCAATTGGGTATAGTGTAAGACATGAAATTGTCCATATTTGTGGTAGGGTTGCTGCTAACATTGCAATCCGTACAGTTGCTCACAAATTGACAAGTAATTGGATCGACACACTCTCGGTTTCTAACATAATCAATAGGGGTACCTAGACTAACATCAAAAGTATGTGGTAATCCAAGGACATGACCTATTTCGTGACTCACCACGTTTGTGGTGGCAATTTCATATAATGTTGAACCTCCCGTACAATGACTAATTGTACGAGTACCGCCAAAAAACATTACCGTCTTATTGTTTGATGGAACAAATCCCCCCCCTTCTTTTGGAATATTTGAGGGAAGCAGATAAATGTCAATTGCTATGTTGAAGAGACGCCTCATCTTCAAATATTCCGATAAGTGTAATTTCCAGTATACCCGGATCTATGTTTACATCAGTGTAAATATCAGTGAACCAATCTCTTGCTCCTTTAAGTTCAAAATACAATCCATACTGATTATAGGAAGCATTGAGATTTTCCATAATATCGGTATCGATAGATGAAGTATATCCGTTCCACCCATTTTTGGTTCCAATTACTTTGTGGAGATAAATATTGATCCAATAAAGTTTGCAGGGTTGCATTGTTGTCCGTCCTTTATAAGATTCTGTTCTTTGCTTATGAATTGAGGGCTCGGATAGACAAAAGCTTTGACTTCTGGCCAATGTTGATGTTGACAATACAAATATTATTATCCAAAGTATTTGCAGAAGGTTCATTTACTTTGTTTCTAAAACTGGTTAACTAGTTAAAAGATAGAGAGACTTAAACGCGATACCAAGAATTATTTTAGCTTCTACTCATCAATAGAACTCATCAATCTGCGGGGCCCACATTCTTTTCGATATCTATCAACGATAGTAATATTCAGAACGGATGGCTTCACGTTCAGTGATTTTAACTTAAGCTTTATCTTATTGCCTGCCGTTACCGTCACAATATGCTCAGGTTTGTCTGTTTCATGGTCCTTATAAATTACATAGTAGCGTACCTGTTCCGGAAAATTGACCTGCCAGGTAATGGTTATGGTTCTTTTCTTTATTCGATGCTCAATTGAAGTAAATTTTAAGTCGCAAGTTCTTGCTGAATCATGATGAGAAGCTGGTGGAATTGCAGGATACTTATAGAATTTATTCTTGATTGAATCATTAACTCCCAGTGGGTTATCCGCAAATGTTTGGGATCTGAAGTACGCAGTGCCTCGTAAGTCCGGAATGCTATCGTTAAAATACAGCTGTCGGTCTATTTCATTTCCTTCTGTCCATGGCATTCCTCTTTTGGGGTCTCCTAATCTAAACGGCCCCTGTCCGATATAGAAATTCGTCCCATAATGGTGATCGTTCCACCACTTGGTTACCACCCGGTAATCCATTATGTCCCTGCCCAGGTATTGGTAGCATTGAGGTATTATATAATCGAGCCATCCATTCCTCAGCCATGCCAGGGCATCTCCGTACAGGTCATCGTAGTTTGTTTGCAATGTCTGGGTATCGCTACCGTCGGGATCCTGTGATTTATTTCTCCACACCCCAAAAGGGCTAATCCCAAAATGTACCCAGGGCTTAATGTGATTGATGGTATCATACAATTCCTTTACCAGTAAATTGATGTTTTCTCTTCGCCAGTCGCCTTTATTTTCTTCAGGGTATGCCCTTCCATATTTCAAAAAGGAGAGAGAATCTGGAAATTCCACACCTTTCAGTCTGTATGGATAATAGTAGTCGTCGAAATGCACAGCATCTATATCGTACCTGGTCACCACATCGGCAATTACTTTTTCAACAAATTTTCTGGCGGGCACCATGCCGGGATCAAAATACACATCCTTTCCGTAGACCACGAACCAGTCAGGATGTTGGAAGAACACATGCTTTGGAGACAACGTTGCCTCTAAATTATTTCTAATTGCCCTATAGGGATTGAACCAGGCATGGAATTCCATAGAACGTTTATGGGTTTCGTCTATCATGAATTCCAGCGGGTCAAAGGAAGATGATGGAGGTACACCCTGTTCACCTGTTAGGAATTCAGACCACGGTTCAAATTCAGAGGGATAAAAGGCATCTCCTGTGGGCCGTATTTGAACGATAACCGCATTCATACCGAGGTCCCTGAGTCTGTCAATTTGATTTATATACTCTTTTTTTAGCTGATGATTGCTTAACCCTGGCCTTGAAGGCCAGTCAAGATTGCGAACGGAGGCCATCCA
>QIEB01000020.1 GCA_003229495.1 Flammeovirgaceae bacterium | reverse complement strand
TCCGGTTTGCCGTCCCCATCAAGATCAACCATGCGGGCATTTGTATCTCCCACATTAATATTGGGTAGATTTTCAAAAGTCCGGAAAGCCTGCCACTCTTCTTCGTCGCTTAATTCAAAGTAACCTTTGGGTTCATTGTTAAGATTTACTATCTGTTTACCTCCATCCGCGTCCAGATCCATCAATTGCAACTGTGAGCCAAGGCCGGCAAAGGAGGGTTTGGGTGAGACTAATTTGGCCTGTGCGAACTTACCATCACTTAAATTGTGTTTATAAAACCAACCCTCACCTTGTTCGGTCAGTATGCCGGAAAGACCTTCGTTGAATAAATCAGTGAATTGATATTCGGATTCGTCCAGACCTATGGGGGCATGTACCAGATCTTCGGAAGCGATTGTTTTTATATCTTTACTCCAATCATGCCTTTGATATTCAAACTCAACAGGTGGAAGATTTTTGTGTGAATATGTTCCATCCGGCTTTTTGATATACCCAAATGCGGAAATAGATTTCAGGAAAGTAAAATCTTCTTCCGTTGCAGTATCGTATTCGAAATTCAAAGATTTTACGAGAGCTGAACCTCCGGGTAATTCGCTAAAATAATGAAAAAGCAAGACCCTTTTACACAACCGGGTGGTCCGGATTTCAAAACCCGCCTTATATTCTGAAAAAGCATCTTTTCGGAAGTTCCAGGTGTTTGTTATATCGTAAGGCGCATTTGTATTATATTCACCATAGTCAAATATCGTTTGAAAAAAATAATCTGTTACAGGAGGAAAGGGGTCGTTAAAAATTTTGTAAGGGGTTTCATTGCCGTATAAAACCTTTTCTAAATATAAATTGGTATAGGTGATGTTTCCGCTTTCAAAGCGGTTACGATTATGTATGAGTGAGTCATCAAAACCCGCGCTATCCTCTTTTTTATAAATATATTGCGCGCAATTTCCTTTATCATCAAAGACAAATTCAGGCAGCCATTCGAATATTTTGTCTGCATCTTTTGGGTCGGAAATCCTTGATGCGGCGCTCCAGCCAAAAAGTGTCGTCACGTTTTCTTTCGTAATTACCCGCCATTTAATCTCTTGTGATATTTTGCCTGACCACCGCTCAACCCGGGCAAATAAACCTTCAATCCTGGGTTTGTAGAATCGAATAGTAAACATACCGTCTGCTGAATCTTTTTCATTTATTATATAGTTCCCATCCGGGTCCTGGCTGAAACTGCCATCCAGCTCTTTTCTGAATTCCGGAACGAGGTCTTCAGCCTCAGAAAAAAGGAAGGTATCAGAATCCGTCTTATCCAAATACCGGGGGAGTTTTTTGTCGGTTTTACGTTTTATAGATGGCATACTCAACGCCCACCCTAACCCAAAAACACCATTTCCGGCTCCGGAATTATAAGATAAACCCATTGCAGGTGAAGCGCCCCGGGCAGGAGAGAAAGGAAGGGGTATGGAAAAAGAAGCTGTACCATTTACCGCATTCACAGAAAACTTCTCATCAATCCCTTTGATAGCTCCACCACCCTTTGGCAAAGAAATTGAAGGAATCTCGATTGCATTGGATTTTGTCTTTCCACCATCTGGCTTGAGGAATTGGGAAGATGAGTTTTGGTTTTCTGTTTCCTTGTTCATTTTATTCCCTGTTTATTTTGTCTGTCTATGTAATGGTTTCTGTATTTCCCTATCGTGACATAGTAAAAAATGATCGTGGAGCGGTGATTTCAGATAGAAGCTGTTCAACGAAGTCGATGCGTACAGCCTATAGGTTTCAATCCCCTCCATTCGCACCTTATACCGGAAAGATAAGAAACCGCTTTTTTATAGAATCAAGCATAGGTAAAAAATCAGGGCATGTCAAGCCCTAATTTCAGCAATTTGGATCAGCAATTATCGGTGAACATGGAGTATGTTGGGATCTCTTTTCCTCACCAGGGATTTTTCCTTTTGCTTTTATTTATGATAATGTTAGGGTAGCAGTAGAGCATTGGTACAACCAAGCAAAAGAATTTGTTGAAACAGTTGCTTCTCTGTCTATATCAATCCTGCAAATTGGTTGTTTCGCAGATATCACCGCGAATGCCGGCCTTAATGATTGTGACGGGGATCTTCCTTCCCGATTCATCAAGCGCTTGA
>QIEB01000497.1 GCA_003229495.1 Flammeovirgaceae bacterium | reverse complement strand
TTTTCTAAATGAGATTGCAAATCTAAAAGGTAATGGCCAGAATGCAAAACCTATTTTACAAAATTCTAATACCAACTGGCCTGGTATGTATGGCTTTTCCAATACTGGGCCAGGCAGGAGATCCCAACTCTAGTCTTGAGCTAGCTGATTCCCTGTTTGCTCAGGAGAAATACACCGAATCTTTAGAATTATATGAAAGCATCCTGAAGGAGGAGCAGCTATTTTCTTCCGGAATGCTGCTGAAAATGGCCTTCATCAAAGAAGGTCTGGGCGACTACAGTGAAGCTTTATATTTGCTCAGCATATTTTATTCAAAAACTTCCGATAAAAGGGCTTTGCGCAAAATGGAGGAATTGGCCGGCAAACATCACCTAAATGGATACCAGTATACTGATATGGAATTTTTTAGAACGGTATACAAAAGGTATCGTTTTCATATCATCACTTCGTTGGTGGCATTTGCATTATTTGTTTTTACCTACATTCTTTATCAAAAACGCCGTCAACAGCACCGCCCGCTGGCAGCAGGAATATTCTTCGTCTTTATCCTTGCTGCCTTGTTCGGACTAATTAATTTTGGACAGGGACGGGACCGCGCCATTGTGCTTTCCGACCAGGCATATCTTAGGGTTGGTCCATCTTCTGGAGCTAATGTGGCTGAAATTATCGGCAAGGGTCATAAAGTAGAAGTAGTCGGGAAAAAGGATGTTTGGGTAAAGATCTATTGGAATGACCGGCCGGTGTATATCAGGGAATCACATTTGGGAATTATTGAAAGCTAGGGAATGTCGGCGTTCGGCGTTCGGCGTTTACTTAAAGGGACTGTCTGCCTCCTTCGCCATGTGGTTGTAAACCATCTGGTCCATAAACCCCGGAAACCACTTATTCATCCATACCGTTAATATTCCCTGGGTAGTTAAAATGAGGTGTTTCTTCCTTCTTTTTACTGCTCCATAGATCAGGGTTGCGCAGGTTTCTGCGCTCATCATTTTTTGTTCGTCCCGGGGTGAAGTCCCTTGTAGGTTGCCGTCCTTTGTTAGTGAGGCCTCCCTGATATTAGAAGTAGTAAAACCGGGACAAGCGGTAAGTACGTGTACATTTTTCGGTAACATTTCCGTTCTCAATGATTCCAGGAAGCCCCGCAAGGCAAACTTGGAAGCCGAATAGCCTACCCGTCCTGGCAAGCCCCTATATCCTGCTATTGACGAAATACCCACTATAGAACCTTGCCTGTCCAATATTGCGGGCAGGCAATATTTGGTGGCGAAAATAGAACCATAAAAGTTGATGTCCATTACCCGGCGGATTACCTCAAGATCCACCTCTTCAAACAATGCCCTCATGGATATCCCGGCATTATTAATCAGAATATCTATACCTCCAAAATGCTCCATGGCCAATTGTGCCATTTGTTGATTGTCCTGCTCTTTACTAACATCCGCCACCATGGTAGCTACCTCAACATTCTGTGACCGTAGTTCATTTGCGGCCTCCATTAACGGCCGCTCTCTCCTTCCCGTGATCAATATTTTAGATCCTTTGTTTCCAAACTCATGCGCCAGGGCCTTCCCGATACCCGAACTCCCTCCGGTAATGATTACAACTTTATCCTGCATTTTAGCGTTGATCTGTCTTCCAAATCTAACTAAATATTTAGATTTGACGGTTAACTAGCAGGTGGTGTTTGCCAATGAAGAACTATTCCTACTATAGCCTACTCCTACCTTGGTTGTTGCTGGTTTTTGTCATTTCTCCTGTTCGTGGTCTGGCCATAAAAATTGAAGGTAGAATTACTTCCGAAAATGGAGAAGGCCTGGCGTTCGCAACTGTACATCAGAAAAATACCACCCACGGTACTACTTCCAACGCACTGGGCTATTATAGCCTGGAACTGCTTGGTGACACTGCTACTGTGGTGTACCAATATGTTGGTTATCAAACGGTAGAAAAAGCCGTAAACGGCCAGAAATCTACCCTGAATTCGTCCATTCAAATCGATATACAGATGGTCCCGGAGGTGGTTGAATTGGAAGCAGTAGTGGTAAAACCTGGATTAGAAGACCCGGCTTATGCCATTATCCGAAAAGCCATTGCCAACCGCAAAAAACACCTTGTAGAAACCCATGACTACCACTGCGAAG
>QIEB01000609.1 GCA_003229495.1 Flammeovirgaceae bacterium | reverse complement strand
TGGCCATTTTTACAATTATACGATAATTGGATATAATATTTTAGTTTTGAACAACCGCCGGATGATTGACGTGGACAGCACAGGATTTAGGATTTTCAAATTAAATAAACAGTTGCTGCAAGCAGTAGCGGAGGCTGGCTATCAGCAACCTACCCCCATTCAGCAAAAAGTGATCCCTCTTATATCTGCAGGACACGACGTAATGGGTATCGCACAAACGGGAACAGGAAAGACGGCTGCCTTTGTATTACCATTGTTGATGAAGGTTAAGTACGCCCAAGGTGAACTGCCCAGGGCACTTATCATTGCTCCAACCAGAGAATTGGCTGCTCAGTTGCAACAAGAAGTTGAAAAACTCAGCAAGTTTACGGACTTAAGGTCTGTGGCAATTTTTGGTGGAATTGGCCCAAAATCGCAAATTGAAGTTCTTGAGAAAGGAATTGACATACTGGTAGCAACTCCAGGCAGATTTATGGATTTGTATCACCGGGGAATTATTTTGGTCAAGGGACTGAACATTTTGGTTCTGGATGAGGCAGATAAAATGATGGACATGGGCTTTATGCCCCAAATCAGAAAGATCCTGGAAGTTATACCCGTCAAAAGACAAAATCTGTTGTTTTCCGCCACTATGCCGGCAAATGTGATCAAGTTGTCCGAAGAATTTCTGGAATACCCTCTGATCGTTGAAGCCACACCCTCCGCCACCACTGCGGAAACAGTAACACAATATTGCTACCAGCTACCTAATTTTAAAACTAAAATTCACTTATTGGAGTATTTATTGAGGGACACCGAGACTTTCACTAAAGTGATTGTCTTTGTAAAAACCAAAAAAGTGGCTGATAATATTTATAAATATCTGGTACGTTCTACCACAGGTGTAATCAGGGTGATTCATGGTAACAAAGATCAGAACACCCGAATAAATAGTCTGGAATCATTTAAGAAAGACACGGTGCGAGTTTTAGTCAGCACCGACGTTTCAGCCAGGGGCATTGATGTCACTATGGTAAGTCACGTAATTAATTTTGAAGTTCCTGTGGTATACGAAGACTATGTACATCGGATTGGTCGTACCGGCCGGGCAACAAATACCGGAGTAGGTATCACCTTTTATCACCCGGCAGAGCAGTATCATCTGAGGAAGATTGAAAAATTGATCAAGAAAAATATTGAAGAACGGACCATTCCGGCTGAGGTTGACATTGAAGAAACTAGTTTTGAAGAGTTGCAGGTAATGAGACGTACTATGGATGGTCAGAGGCAGCTTGAAGACCCCAGCTACCAGGGAGCCTTTCATAAAAAGCAAAGTAAACGACCCAAATATAAATCTTCAAAGAAGAAGCGGCGCAAAGGTCGCTTTTAATAGTTCCGCAAATTATAGGATCTAGATAAAAAATATATACCCGTTCTAAAATTAGAGTAGCTTTATTCTTATTATCTTCTATATTTGTGTATAGAAAGATGGAGAAAATCTTTCTTTCCATAGCTGGTTGAGAAGATCTTGGGGGTAAGTATTCTGTACTTCCCTCAAGATTCTATTTTTTTAGGCCTATTGGTTCATTCGAATCCTCTCCTCCCTGTTTGCCAGTTCCCAAGCGCAATGAAAAACAAGATCGGTGCGTTTTTTCAACAGGTCGAATCGGATTTTTTCCAAGGTATCCGTCGGTTGATGGTAATCTGCATGGGTACCGTTAAAATAAAAGATAATAGGAATATTGTGTTTGGCAAAATTGTAGTGGTCCGACCGGTAGTAGAACCGGTTGGGATCATCAGGAGAATTGTATTTATAGTCCAATTCCATATGGGTATATAATTGATTCACCTGTTCATTAATCATATGCAGATCCATAGAAAGTCTGTCCGAACCTATTATATAAATATATTGATCCTGGTCTTCATGTGGAGGATCCACCCGGCCAATCATGTCAATGTTTAAATTGGCTATAGTTTTATCCAGTGGCCAGACAGGATTGTTTGAGTAGAAATCTGATCCAAGAAGTCCTTTTTCCTCACCGGTAACGGTCATAAACAATAAACTCCTTCTTGGTCCATGCCCATTGGCCTTAGCAATGTTAAAAGCCTGAGCCATTTCCATCAGTGCGGAAGTCCCAGAACCGTCATCGTCAGCTCCATTGAATATTTGATC
>QIEB01000611.1 GCA_003229495.1 Flammeovirgaceae bacterium | reverse complement strand
AATTCCAAGGTTGTTTAGTGCATAGGCAATTCCGCGATCATAATTTAGGGAATCCGCAATCTCAAGCGCGGCTTTGGTGTATTCTAAAGCCTGGAATGGGTCTTGGTTTAAGGAACTTTTGAAGAGCTCATTTAACTGGTCTACTTTCTTCCGGTCTTTTTCACCAGATGGCCACAACGTTGAGCTGTTTGGGGAATGTATAAAAGCAATTACCGGGAATAGCAGAACCAGCAGCTTCATACCGGTGGTACTAAGGTTTTGTTCATAAATAAAATTACCAATCTAAGTCCATATATCCAGAATATCCCAAAAATATAAATTTTGTACTATTTCGGGATTAAGCGGTTCATGTGCTAGAAATCTCTCAGTATCTTCCGGATTGCCAACTAACTTGGAATGTAAGGCTTCTTTCTCAAGCAGTGTTTATTCTATTTCTTCAACCTTATAAATAAAATAACTAGTATCTCCATTCCAGAAAAGCCGGGCGTATCTTTCTTTGTAATGCAGTCTCACTTTGTGCCCGTTTTCCATGGCTGTTACTATCTGCTGTTTGATTTCATCCTTACCACCGTATACTGAAAAGGCCCAAATGGTAGGTGTCACTTCGCTCTGGTTGTTTGCAGCAAATCCACCGAGGTTCATTTCGCCCTCAAAGGTTTTGAACACATAGCCTTTACGGCTGAATTTAATGATCTCTCCTGCCCGGTACCCATTGCTGTACGATGAAAATCTTATAAAACATATATATAATGTGGACCCTGCAATCAAGATGACCATAAGCCATATCAGGGATTTTCTTAGAAATTTTTTAACCTTGGTCCAGAAATTATCCATTGTTTATCTTTCTACCTCCTGGTTTTGGGATTGAAATTTTTCTTTCCAGTCCCAGTATGTTTCAAGAAAGTGGTCATGCAAGTATTCCAAATTCTGGTCGTATCCTTCTGGAAGATCCACAATAGTAACAGGTGACCAAGCCCCTGAATGTGTGTCTGGCAAAGTTGTGCGGTCAATCATATTGAAGAAACGGAAGAACACCTTAGCCGTATAGTCCTTGAGCACCTTAGTAAGTGCGCTATTTAGGGTGGGATCATAGTTAATATTGGCGAGGGCTTGTTTTTCCCCCTCGCTAAGGCTGGTGTCAGGTGGATAAATCGAACGATCAACATCCGGGTGCTGCGATATGGCAGAGATCGCTTGTTTTGCTTGTTCGGCTATAATACGGTGTAAGTCTACCAGTAGGGTTTGACGGTTCTGATCTGAGAGTATCATGTGGACAGGGTTTAGTGGCAGTTGTTAATACTAAGAAATGCAAAATCCCTGCAATTTCAAATGACTTAGCCTGAAAACATGGTTAAACTAAAACGCAGCTCGTCTGGTATGGGTATCAGTAATTTTTCTAAAAAATCCAAATTGAAATCGTCCCAGTTTTTCGTAATAGTAGAATTGACCGGTTTCGTCATACTCAATAGGAGCATTTAGACTTCTCATGTCGTCAAGTAGCCTGAAAAAAGTACTGCGTGAAACGCCTAGCCTTCTTGACAATGAATCGGCATTACCTCGGAACCGTAATCTGATCATTTGATCCAGTCGGAGAATTAGATTGGTCTTGTCATAAAAATTCATGGTTGCTTGTTTTTTGATTTTTTAGATCGAAGCCCGATACCTTCCAATCTGGGTTTTAGATCCTTAGCAGTAGGCTCTTGTACATGGTTTGATAACGGAGGTGGCGCATATCTCTGGTGGATCTTCAGGATAGCCTCATACAGCTCAGTTACCTGACAGTCAGTGGGAAGCACGGCATTGGCACCCAATGTTTCCAAAAGCCCTGCATAAACGGAGTTGCTACTGGATACCAACACTAGTAGTTTGGCCAATGGATAACGTTCTTTTAGAATCCTTGCACCCGGAGTAAGTGCGTGATGGCTTGGAATGTCCCAAACCACTACGTCTAATGTAGTCCCTCGGAATTGCTCCAGAAGCTCTCTTAAATTGCCTGCTGAGGCGATTATTCTAAGCCCTTTTATACCGTGCTTCAACAACAAAGAAAGGCCTTTACGGTAGACAGGTTGGGAATGGATTAATATGGATTAATGCTATTTCAATCATGTAAGACAAGATAGCTGGCCCCAGTGCCGCTATATGTCTAAATGATTTGTTGTCAATGTTGGATTATCCATTGAGGTCTGGGCTCGAGTATCAGAGTTAAACCCGGATTATGCACTAGAAATCTATTCCGAGCCCTAACTGACTACAAGATAGTCGCTTGCTCTTCCGATAGCTATCGGAACCTACTCATTTTCCAGCAGGGACCAGAGCGCCAGTGTAACTCCGTTGGTCCAACCAAAGCCATCTTGTGTGGGATACTCCCCACCTCCTGCGGTCAGGGAAAGGTCTACTACATTATACTTTTCCATCATTTTACCGGTATTATTATATACTTGCTCAGTAATAGACAGCCATCGAGTAGATATGTCATCCGCCAGAGCATGGTGCTGATAGTGATGAAGCCCTTGAATAGTCATCCACTGCTGAGGGGCCCAACCATTGGGGAAATCCCATTGTTGACCGGTGTTTTGGGTAGTACTTACTACTCCTCCTGGAAATAGCAGGTTTTCCTTTAAAAACACCACCGCATTTTGGGCTTGTTCTGTGGTGGCTACCT
>QIEB01000506.1 GCA_003229495.1 Flammeovirgaceae bacterium | reverse complement strand
TTAAGCCTATGGACGTACAAACCTGGACCTACCTTATCGTAGGAATCACTTTTCTAATCTATATTGGTATTGCTATTTGGTCCAGGGCGGGAACTACTGGTGAGTTTTATGTCGCTGGGGGAGGTGTGCATCCATTGGCAAACGGTATGGCCACCGCAGCAGACTGGATGTCAGCGGCTTCCTTTATCAGTATGGCAGGGCTTATTTCCTTTATGGGTTATGATGGGGCGGTTTACCTGATGGGATGGACAGGTGGTTATGTTTTACTGGCCCTGTTGCTGGCTCCCTATCTGAGAAAATTTGGAAAATTTACTGTTCCTGATTTTATCGGTGATCGCTACTATTCCAATGTTGCGAGAACGGTTGCGGTTATCTGCGCACTTTTTGTATCATTCACCTATGTAAGCGGTCAAATGAGAGGTGTGGGGGTGGTATTCTCCAGATTTCTTGAAGTAGAGATTAACGTGGGTATTTTCATCGGCATGGGAATCGTGTTCTTCTATGCGGTATTAGGTGGCATGAAGGGTATTACTTACACTCAGGTAGCACAATACTGTGTGCTAATCTTTGCTTTTATGGTACCGGTGTTTTTTATATCTATTCAGTTAACGGGGCAATGGTTGCCGCAACTTGGTTTCGGCGCTCAGCTCAATGAATCTGGCAGCTACTTATTAGACCATTTGGATGGACTACACCAACAGTTGGGATTCACAGCTTATACGGATGGTAGTAAAAGTATGCAGGATGTATTTTTTATTACTGCCGCCCTGATGATAGGAACAGCAGGACTTCCACATGTAATTGTCAGGTTTTTCACCGTTCCCGGAGTAAAGGAGGCCCGATTGTCAGCCGGGTATGCACTGGTATTCATCGCTATATTATACACCACAGCTCCTGCCCTGGCTGCTTTTGCCAGAACCAACCTCATTGAAACCGTCAGCGAGAAATCTTATGAAAACATGCCAGAGTGGTTTACCAAATGGGAGGACACCGGACTGATCAAATTCGATGATAAAAACCATGACGGCAAAATACAGTATGTGGCTGATGCTAGTAAAAACGAGCTCTTCATTGACCGGGACATTATGGTACTGGCCAATCCGGAGATAGCTCAATTACCAAACTGGGTTATCGCCTTGGTGGCTGCTGGCGGCCTGGCCGCTGCGTTGAGTACTGCTGCTGGGCTGTTGCTGGTAATTTCATCGTCCGTGTCACACGATCTGATCAAAAAACAAATAAACCCGAAAATAAGCGAAAAAGGAGAATTGTTAGCGGCTCGTATTGCCGCGGCATTTGCAGTAACGGTAGCAGGATACTTTGGGATCAACCCGCCTGATTTTGTGGCTGCAGTAGTAGCATTGGCATTTGGCCTGGCAGCAGCGTCATTTTTCCCGGCTATAGTCCTGGGCATATTCTACCAAAGAATGAATAAAGAAGGGGCCATCACAGGCATGATTGTGGGGCTGGGCAGTATGATTTTGTATATAATGAAGTTCAAGTTTGGTTTTCTGGGTGGAGGCGGTGAAGAGGATTGGTGGTTTGGGATAAGTCCGGAAGGATTCGGCACCATTGCCATGCTTCTCAACTTTGTAGCCGCAATGGTGGTCTCCAGATTTACGCCACCACCACCACCACATATAAAAGCTATTGTTGCTAATATTCGCCAACCTTAGTGCTTGAGCTAGATTGCTAAAATTCATAACTTACCGTTCACGAATACTACTCAGATGGAAATACAATCATTCGAACAATATCACCGGGCTTACCACCACAGTGTACAGGACCCTGAAAACTTCTGGGGTGCAGTGGCAAAAGATTTTTTATGGTATAAAGAACCTGAATCTATCCTGGAATGGGATTTCACCAAGCCCCGGGTTCGTTGGTTTGCGGATGGTAAATTAAACATTACTGAGAATTGCCTGGACAGGCACCTCAGTGCCAGGGGAGATCAAACAGCAATCATATGGGAACCTAATGATCCCAGCGAAGCAGCACTAAATATAACTTATAAAGAACTTTTTGAACGGGTCTGCCAATTTGCTAATGATAGGGCCTGTATCTATTTGCCAATGGTACCTGAATTGGCGGTTGCGGTGTTAGCTTGTGCCCGCATAGGCGTAGTTCACTCGGTAGTATTTGCCGGCTTTTCCTCCAGCGCTCTGGCGGACCGTGTTAATGATTCCCAGTGTAAAGTGGTAATCACCTCCGATGGGTCATTTAGAGGTTCAAAAGTGATTGATCTAAAGTCCATCGTCGATGAGGGATTGAAGAATTGTTCTTCGGTACACAAAGTTGTGGTA
>QIEB01000569.1 GCA_003229495.1 Flammeovirgaceae bacterium | reverse complement strand
TTATTGTTTCTTTTATTCCTTTATTTTTCCTGACTGGAATGGAAGGTCGATTGCTCCAACCTTTGGGTATCGCATTTATCACGTCTGTGTTGACATCACTTTTTGTTGCCATTACAGTCACTCCTGTGTTGTGTTCGTATCTGCTTAAAAATGAAAAAACATTATCCAGAAGAGCAGAAGGCACAAAGGTGGAAAGGTGGCTGCGGAAGACCTATTTATTAACATTGGTGCAGGCATTGCAAATACCCAAGACTGTTATTGGGCTGACTACTGGCGCATTTTTGATTAGTGTCGTGTTACTTACTCAACTTGGCAGGAGCTTCTTACCTGAATTTAATGAAGGCTCTTTAGTGATTAGTGCAGTTGGATTACCAGGCATGTCGTTGGAAGAAAGTAATAAAACAGGAACTTTGGTAGAACAACTTTTACTGGAAATGCCAGAAATAGATGTTGTGACCCGAAGGACAGGGAGGGCTAAATTGGACGAACATGCGCAAGGTATAAACGCTGCCGAAATTGATGCGCCTTTCAAGCTTGTCGGCAAAAGTAAAGAGGATTTTTTTGAAGAAGTACGGACTAAACTGAGCGTAGTACCGGGAGCGAACATCACACTTGGACAGCCCATTGCTCATAGAATCGACCACATGCTGTCGGGTACACGTGCCAACATAGCTATCAAAGTATACGGTTCGGATTTACAGAAGTTGTTCGAGATTGGCAAAAGTATTGAGACAAATATCAAATCTATAGAAGGAATAGCGGATGTGGCTGTTGACCAACAAGTGGAAGTACCACAACTGCGCATTACTCCAAAACGGCAGCTATTGGCTGCTCATGGCATGACAGTTTTGTCCCTGATGGAACAAGTGGATATTGCCTTTGCGGGAGAAAAGGCTGGAGAAATTTACGAAGGCCAAAAGTATTTTGACCTGATTGTGAGGTTCAGGCCTGAATCACGCAATAGCATTCAAAACATAGAATCAGCATTAATCAGTTTGCCAAACGGAGGTCAAATTCCTCTAAATCAATTGGCTAAGATTGCTTCTGTGAGTACTCCGAACACAATTAGCAGAGAAAATGTACAACGCAAAATAGTGGTAGCTGCCAATGTGCAAGGACGAGACCTAAGAAGTGTGGTCAACGAAATAAAAGAAATCGTAAGTACTAGCGTACAAATACCCGAAGGATATAGGGTCGAGTATGGTGGTCAATTTGAAAGTGAAGCAAAGGCTTCACAACTGCTAATAATTACCGCAGTATTGGCAATTTTAGTCATTTTCCTTTTACTCTACTCTGAGTTTCAAGATGTCAAACTCTCATTCATCGTCTTGATTAATCTACCCCTGGCCCTTATTGGTGGAATTCTGATGGTGTTCTTCACTTCCGGTATTATCAGTATTGCTGCTACCATTGGTTTTATCAGTTTGTTTGGAATAGCCACCCGAAACGGGATACTGCTGGTCTCTCGATATGAAGATTTAAGAAAAGAAGGTATGCAAGGACTTGAACTGTTAAAATCTGGAGCATTGGACAGGCTGAATCCTATTTTAATGACCGCTTTCACTACCGGGCTTGCTTTGATTCCATTAGCATTAAAAGGTGGTGAGCCGGGCAATGAGATTCAAAGCCCTATGGCAATAGTTATCTTGGGTGGTTTGTTTACTGCAACGTTATTGAATTTGATCGTGATACCTTGTGTGTATGAACTTGTGGTGAAAAGCATTGCAACTCCTTGGACAAAAAAGAAAAGATCACACCGCTTACGGTGACGACTTTGAGAAAGGAGCTGAAAATGGTAGTCTTGCCTCTTTGAACCTGATAGTAGAAACTGCGAAAACTGTACTCCAAGGGTAAAATTCTGTCATTGATGTGATTACTTTGGCAGGAACCTCAATCCAATTGTAATACTGAATGGAAATGATTACTTTCTATATGAATCTCCAGAATTTGACTGAGAGTAGTTAAATTTCTTTTAATAAGGATGTTTATAGTTTGGACGGACCCATTGCCAATTAAGCCCTGAAAAATGCAATCCACTATTTATCAACGCATTTTTATCCTGTTGGCTGTACCCCTAAACAAGTGGAAATTCAGGTATTAAGCGGGGAAGACCATTTATCAATTACCGATGATGGCGCCTGGTGCTGGTTCTCCGACCCCAGGGCAGTTTATTACCAGGGGCATCACAGCAGAACTTATTCCGGGTGGGTTGACACCAAAGGAAGTATTGTGGTAGGATTTTATGATCACCTAAACGGCACTATAAAAACAAAGGTAATTGATCCCGAACTAGAAATTGACGACCACAATAATCCCAGTTTATTTTTTGACCCTGAAGGAAAGTTGATGGTGTTTTATTCGCTTCATTCCAGTAAGTCTCCAATGAGGTTGGCCCGAGCTAAATATGCTGAAAGTATAATGGAATGGGAGCCGGCCCAAAAACTGGCCTTAAATGACACCACCAAATTCCCCGGTGCTTCAAATACTTACACCTATACCAATATTTGCCAATTGTCGAAGGAAAATAATCAGCTATACCTCTTTTGGAGGGGTGTCGACTTCAAGCCTAACTACTCCACATCTCTTGATAATGGGCTCAGTTGGGCAACAGGCAAAATCTTTATACTTCCTGAAAGAACATATAGTAATAGAAGACCTTACTTGAAAATGAGCAGTAACAATAAAGATATTATGCATTTTGCCTTTACCGATGGTCACCCCAATATGGAACCCACCAACAGTATATATTATGCCCAATACAAAGACGGGGAACTAGTAAAAGCCAATGGTGAAAAAATAAAAGAATGGTCTGCTCTTCCCCTGGATCCAGCTGAAAGCGATATGGTTTATGATGCCCGTGAAACCCTTGAAAAAGCCTGGATCTGGGATGTAGCGGGTAGTTCTCAAGATACTCCGGTTATTGTATACTCCAGATTTCCAAACGACTCCACACATGTGTATTATTATGCGGTTTGGAAAAACGGGCAATGGATCAACATCAAATTGGTAAACTCCGGTAGTTGGTTTCCCGATACTCCTTTGGGAGAGCAGGAACGAGAGCCCAACTACTCCGGGGGAGTCATTCTCGATCATAATGACCCATCAACGGTGTATTTGTCAATAGAGAAAGACGGAATATTTGAAATTGAACAGTGGCAAACTGAAGATCAGGGGGAACACTGGAAAACTATACCCATTACCAGTGGTTCCAAATTTAACAATATTCGACCGTTTGTAGTTAGAAATCATCCACTAGAAGATTCACCGGTGGTTTTATGGATGAATATTCGCAACTATGCGCATTATACCAATTTTGATTCCTCTGTAAAAATGTACGTTCAATAATTAT
>QIEB01000389.1 GCA_003229495.1 Flammeovirgaceae bacterium | reverse complement strand
CGTCGTGCTCATGTATTTTAGGCAACCCGTTTTTAAAGGAAAATTTCTGACGGTAAATAGGATGATCAAACGGTAATTCCACGAATTCAAGGGCAGGAAATACTTTTTTCATTTCGAGTCTTACAAACGGGTCCATACCGTAGTTATCATCTATATGTAAAAAGCCGCCGGAAATCAGATAGTTCCGTAAATTCTCAGCTTGCTGATCACTGAAAACCACATTTCCGTGTCCAGTCATGTAGATATATGGGTAGTAAAATATTTCCTGACTGCCGACGTCTACTACATCATATTTAACTCTCGATTGCAAAACTTAATTAGGTTTGGAAGAGCAGTTTTGTTGGCGTACCAATCTCCACCTCCCTGATATTTTAATTTGGCTATTTTGGTATTTCCCTGGCCCCAGGTTTCGGATTGGTTGAACAACTGAATCAATAAGATGAAGATCAACATTCGACGCATCTGGCAAAGATACATTAAACGTGAAACACCTAAAACCCGGTTTAGGAAATGTTCTCGGGATAAAAATATCATATGTAACTAGCAGAGAATCAGATAAATATAAATTATATCTCTCCTCGATTAAACCCTGGCCCCAATTTAACATCTAAAGACTATAAATTTTGAAACAAAACTCTTTAACAATGATACTGACTAGTTTAACCCCCATAAAATCAGTTACCAGGATTATGGTGCTGACTTTTGCTTTGTTTATGATAATTACTGCTTGTGAAGACCAGCAGGAAAACTCTTTACAGAGCGAAATTGATCAAAATGATCTGGATAATGTTTCCACTGAGGAAGATCTGCAAACCGCCTATGATGAAATTGATCTGATAAGTGTGGAAGCCGAGGAAAGCTTGGATGAAGGAACCTTGGGCGGCCGGGAGCACATTGACAAAACCGACCGGCTTACCAGATGCGCATCTATCACCCATAACAAAGAGGAGCAAACCATTACCATTGATTTTGGTGACGGATGTGAAGGTCCTGACGGTAAAGTGAGAAGCGGCATTATATTTATTACCTATACGGGACGCTTATTCGTTCCAGGCTCTGTTTGGACTATTACTCTCAGAAATTATTACGTCAATCGTAGGCATATTGAAGGTTTTAAGACCATAACCAACGTTTCTGGCAGCATTAACGACAATGTGAGTTTCAATAAAGTACTTGAAGGAGGTAAGGTCACCTGGCCTGATGGGACCTATGCCACCAGAGAGTTTGATAAAACCTTTACCTGGTACCGTGCAAGTAATCCACTAAAGGATGAATTTCACGTGAAAGGAGATGCTCATGGTGTTAACCGCAGGGGAGTAGCTTACAAGATATCCATCATCTCTACCATTATTTGGAAAAGGGCCTGTAGATTACGTGGAATTTGTGTACCGGTTCAGGGATTGAAGCTAATAGAACGAAGAGATCATTCCGATGTACTGGTTGATTTTGGAGATGGCGAATGCGATGCATTAGTAACCATTACCAAGAACGGAGAAAGCCGAGTGATTGAAAGAGAATGTAACCGAAGAGATTGATTAGTAAAAGTAGCGTTTTTTAACATCCCGCCCTGTGTAGCACCTGCTATTGGGCGGGATTTTTTTATGGATTTGTAAGGTGCGCAGAGATGTAAAGGTTTTTAATTCCTTACTCCTCCAAATTGTACACACGAACATAATTAACAATAAAATAATTAGGCAAGCTATCCAAATAGTCCAATACATTTTCGTTTGATCTCCATGCGTCATTGGGCGGCGCATCATACTCCATGGAAAGAATAAGCGCTTGGTTGTTACCCGACGACACTCCTTCGCTAATAGTATAAACCAAAACACCATCGAGGTAGTAGGTGAGTTTTCCCTGAAGCCATCGCAGGCCGAAACGATGAAATTCGCCATCGTTAATATCTATGTTAAAATCTCCTGCATTAAGAAATTTCGAAACATTCTGCCCCTCCTTTTTGCCCCAATGGGTTGCGACATTAAAATGATTAAGTGAATTTCCATTGGGAAGATTTTTAATCCACGAACCTTCATTTCCATAAGCAACTATATACTCCATTATATCTATTTCTGTTCCTGTTGAAGGGTCTCCATCGTATCTGTTTTCTGATGCAAAAAGCCAGAATGCCGCCCATAGTCCACCTGAAACCATACCAGAGACTTTTATGTCTGCCTCAAAATATTTTCCATTTTCCGCACCGAAAGTTGACCACTCAGATTTCGGATGCGAGCGATCATAAGTGCGTAAGTAAGAAGTTTTAAGCGAATCATTCTCAACACGGGCTCTAATAAGCAAATGCCCTTCGCCATCAAGGTAGGCATCATCCTGTGTATAGTAAGCATCACGCCATTGATTAGTATTATTATCCCAACCATAAAAGAAGAACCATTTTTCTGAAGGCAGCGCATTTTCAGCTCCATCAAATTCATCTTGCCAAATTAGCTTCCAATTACCGTTAGG
>QIEB01000538.1 GCA_003229495.1 Flammeovirgaceae bacterium | reverse complement strand
TTCATTTCTTTTAGTAAAGTAACAGCCTCATTGTTTTCCCTTCCTCCATATTCATTGGGAATCCACTCTCCTTCTGCTCGCGAGTAGTCAAGATATAGCATTGATGCTACGGCATCCACCCTCAATCCATCAGCATGATAATAGTCCAACCAGAAGGCTGCATTGCTAATCAGAAACGCCCGCACCTCGCTGCGGCCATAGTTGTAAATATAACTTTTCCAATCAGGGTGATATCCCTTTCTGGGATCTGCATGTTCGTATAAATGTGAACCATCAAATTCTGCCAGGCCGTGGGCATCAACGGGGAAGTGTGATGGAACCCAGTCAAGGATCACCCCAATTCCCGCCTGATGGAAACAATCGACCAGGTACATAAATTCCTGGGGTGTTCCATATCGAGCACTAGGGGCAAAATATCCAGTAACCTGATACCCCCAGGAACCAAAAAATGGATGTTCCATTACCGGCATGAGCTCCACATGAGTGTATCCCATTTCCTGAACATAGGATACAAGATCCTCTGCCAGTTCCAAATAGCTAAAGCTATGGCCAGTGTCCTTATGCCTTTTCCAGGAGCCCAGGTGGACCTCGTAAATGGCCATCGGAGATTTGAGACTATTCTTTTTCGGTCTCTCCTTCAACCATTTCTTGTCCTTCCACTTATAATCCAGGTTCCATACTACTGAGGCGGTTTTGGGGGGCACCTCCCATAATAACGCGAATGGATCCCCCTTTTCCAGCCTTACACCGCCGAGGCTGGACTTTATCTCATATTTATAGGTAGTACCTGCCTCGACACCGGGAATAAATCCTTCCCAAATACCTGATTCGTCCCACCTTGGCTGCAGCTGGTGGCGTTTCGCTTTCCAATCATTGAATGAGCCTATGACCCCTACTTTAGAAGCGTTGGGTGCCCAAACTGCAAAGTATACTCCTTTCTCACCGTCAATCTCCATCAGATGAGACCCCAGTTTCTGGTACAGTCGATAGTGTTTTCCAGAACGAAATAGGTCAATGTCAAAATCTGTAAACAAGCTGTGGCTTTTCACCAGGGTTTTTTTGTGTTTTGCACTCATAGGTAAGAGTAAAATGAGTCGATAATCATAACTATAAGATAGTAAAAAATATATGGCAACCGGATCAGATTGAAAGTTAATCCATGAAAGGTTATTCCTCCGGGGTAAGGAACTCAGGTACAAAGTTCAGTGAAATCGAATTGACACAGTGGCGCAGGTTCCTATCAGTAAGAAATTCACCCTCAAAAACATGACCTAGATGCCCTTGGCAACGGGCACATATAATTTCATTACGCCGTCCATCGGCATCAGGCAATCTCTTCACAGCTCCTGGAATCTCGTCGTCAAAACTGGGCCACCCACAATGTGAATCGAATTTGTGTTCCGAATAATAAAGCGGCGCATCACATTTTTTACAAAGGTAAGTACCTTCACCTTTGTGATGGTTGTATTCTCCTGAAAAAGGAGCTTCAGTTCCTTTTTGGTCAAGAATTTTGATTTCTTCTGGGGTAAGATGATTCAATTTCATGTTTCAATTAGTTATAATAACCAAACGCCTGCTATTTCTTAATATGTCTTTTCCTGAAAAGTATCTAAACACTCAAGTTTGAGGAAATCTTGCTTTTTCTAGTGCTTAAATAATTATCCATTTCCTCCATGTTCATAGCGTTGAAGGTCATCGCTTTAGTTAAACCTGCCTTTCTTGCAACATAAACACCGTAGTAAACATCTTCCAGTGCTGCTTTTTCATGAGCATCCGGATTGATGCTGATCTTTACTCCATTCTCAACTGCATAATGAATCCACCTCCAATCAAGGTCCAGTCGCCAGGGGTTTGCATTTAATTCTATTACCACTCCATGGTCGGCACAGGCATCAATAACTCTTTTATGATCGATGGGATACCCCTCCCGTCTTAGTAACAGACGGCCGGTGGGATGCCCCAGAACAGTTGTATTGGGATTCTTAACAGCTATTAACAGTCTTTCTGTGGCCTTATCAATTGTCATGTTCAAATTAAAATGCACCGAGGCTACTACAAAATCAAAGGTGCGAAGTATAGGGTCAGGATAATCCAATCTGCCATCGTTTAGTATATCGGATTCAATTCCCTTGAATATTTTAAAAGGGGCCAATTCCTGATTAAGTCTATCGATCTCCCGGTGCTGTT
>QIEB01000033.1 GCA_003229495.1 Flammeovirgaceae bacterium | reverse complement strand
ATTTTTCTTGCTCTCACCACTAACTTGAATCGAAATGTTTGATTTCAGCGTTTGATACTGCTGGGAACGGGGGTTAAAGTAAGTCCAGCGGAAGTAATCACCCAGATCATAAACCCCGGGTTCATTAGGTATTGCATAATATCCGAAAGAATGACTCCCTGTAACTCTTCCATTTCGTCTGTGAATGGTTTTTTGAATACTGGGAGGATAAAGATCGAACTTATCAGTTTCAGGCAATTTCAAACTTCCAATGGCGCTAATATTTCCTTTCCCCTGGATCTTAAAGCTATAGCTGAAACTTTCTCCGGTGTTCAACTGCTCGCCGCTTATTTGCTCAACCAACTGGTAGTCACCAACAGCTACTTCATTCTTCAAAGGGTGATCCGGGAGTTCCTTAATAGATACCGTTTTTGATTGGGTATAGAATGTCTTAAAATCCTCTTGTCGTGATGGTCCAAAAAAGGAAGGGTTTTTGGCCATCCTGTACTTTATAAGTTTCAAACCAACTGGTGGGAACTCCACCGGTTTGGTGTTCAATGGAAAAAAAGTAGCTTGATAAATAAGGTATTTTTGGTACCGCTTGTTCTTAATGGTTACCTGTTCCCTCTTAATGTTCTCAACGTT
Organism: Flammeovirgaceae bacterium; assembly: GCA_003229495.1. Taxonomy (GTDB): domain Bacteria; phylum Bacteroidota; class Bacteroidia; order Cytophagales; family Cyclobacteriaceae; genus SZUA-3. Next base: position 1,565 of record QIEB01000033.1, on the reverse strand, counting down.
GAAATTTTCCTCCCAACAATTAGAAGGTCTAATTCGTTTAAGAATATCCGTCAACTGCTTGCTCATGTCATAAAACTCCAGGTCAGCACGGTTTTGTTCAGATACGTAAAATGCCAAACTGGTGTTAAAACCTTCTCCCATATAAACTTCAGATTTATCAGTAGTAAGAGCGAAGAAGGCATCTGCTTTCACATCAATGAACTCTTCATTTTCTTTGCGGTTGCCAAATAATTCCTCCCAGGGATCATTGGCAAATGGGTCAACTTGTCTTCTTCGTTGTTTTGGAGGTCCTATAACAATGGTCTTGCCCGGTACATTAATACTTTGACCATTGACAATAATAGTAAACGAAGGCAGTGTAAATGTGCCCTGACGTTGAGCTACATAGTTTTGGGTAAGGCTTTGAGTGGAAGATACCTGCCCATTGATGAACTGTGTGGAAGTAGAGGAGGACGTCCCTCGTTTGATCATGCCTTCTATTTCAGGGAAGCCGCTCAGGTTCTTTAACTGATCATTTTCCACTACCACAGTAATGGTGAAGGCCTCGTTGGAAGCAATTTCATTAGCTCCCACATTGACCTTAATGTTCTGACCCCACAAACCAGTGGAACAAAATAAGCAAACCAAACTAAATACTAATAATTGACCGACGTTCGTTCTCATCTATAGAGGGCGAGAATTTATATTCCCACTTTCTGCAGGCTACAAAGGTAAGCTAATTGGCACAAGAATTTCTAGCCGAAAATGTTAAAAATTGTGAATTTTTTGTGTATATTTAAGGTCATTCAAAATTAAAACATACCCTTTTAATTATGCTTGAATACTTCAAAACAATCTTGGCAAAAGTAAGTTTCAGTAAGTACCTTTTTGAAAAAGAGCTACGGAAGGCTATTAAGATTTTAGTAGAAAAAGAGCTCAAAGAACTGCAGCGATGGTGTTACCGTAAATTTGGACATATCTATGAAGCAATCATCCAAAAATGCTTTATGTCATCAGGTATTACACCCGCCTAATAACAGTCAAATCTTAGCATATTATTCCCGCCCTAAAGGCGGGTTTTTTTATTTCTCCTTGCTGACGAATCGTATATTACGGGAGAAACCCCGGAACTTGCTGCGTTTTACCGCTGACCCTTTAAATAATCTATTATAAGATTCCTCCGTAAGCGCTTCCCACTTTTCCTGATTCATATCGAATAGCTCATCAACAGGTAAAAACCCACGCTCTTGGTGGGGGGTTGAGAATCTATTCCAGGGGCACACGTCCTGACAAATGTCACAACCGAAGATCCAGTTTTTAAATTTTCCTTTCACTGTCTCAGGTATTTCATCTTTTAATTCAATTGTGAAGTAGGAAATGCATTTGGAACCGTCTATCCGGTAGGGGGTTATAGCATCGGTGGGACAGCTATCAATACAACGGGTACAGGTTCCACAATAGTCAGGGATGGGTCCATCGGGGTTCAGCTCCAGGTCAGTAATGAGTTCGGCGATAAAAAAGAAGCTACCCCCACCCTTTGTGAGTAGTAAGCTGTTTTTCCCGATCCAGCCTACCCCGCTACGTTG
>QIEB01000382.1 GCA_003229495.1 Flammeovirgaceae bacterium | reverse complement strand
GCATTGACGACTTCATTATTGTACATATTTTTACTTTAGCTGTGGGTCATTTCAACCATTCAAATCTAAAATTGAACCTGGGGCCTTTAAAATACATTTTCAACAACCCACAAATGCACATTTGGCATCATGCAGAGCATCTTCCTCCGGACCGGCTCAAAGGGGTAAATTTCGGGATAACATTGAGTATCTGGGATTACATTTGGGGGACTAACTACATTCCCTATGATGGTCGTGACATTAAATTAGGCTTTCCGGATGTGGAGCGTTTTCCAAAAACCTTCTGGAGTCAAGTAACTCATGGATTTAAAGGTACAAAATCTCAAAAAACAAATTTCAAATAAGCTCCAACTCACCAACTCAATTTGTCCTCCTACCCATTTGATTATTAGCTTGGCCAGGTATTTTCGGGTAAATATTTATTTCAATCCGCCTGTTTTTGTTCCTGCCCGGTTGGGTATTGTTCGAAACCATTGGATCAAAGGCCGCCCTGCCAGATGCCGTCAAAATTCTAGGATCAAGTTTTGCACTAGCTAGTGCTCTTGTCACCGCAGTGGCTTTCAATACGCTTAAATCCCAGTTGTCCGTTAGATATTTGGTTTTTTTGGATATTTTAACCCTGTCAGTATGTCCCAGTACCAATACTTCAATATTTGGTTGGGCATTCAATGCAATCGCCAAGTGTCTTATTACCTCATGCCCTTCAGCTGTTACATTTAAGCTTCCCCTGTCGAAGATCACCGTTTCATCCACAGATATTTGTACTCCGTGGCTAATTTTGGAAATCCTAAATCCTGACGATACCAGATCGTTTAGATCTTTTGAAACATTGCTATATAGGGTATTTATGGAGGTAGAATCGAATTGTGACAACACGATTGAAGAGTTCTCCCGTTGTCGGATATCTTCTTCTAATAGTCGAAGGTCGATCAGCACTTTCAGTAGACTATCTTCCTTCAATTGCAACATTCTGTCCTTTCTGGAAATCTCAATTCTGGTCTTGTCACAGTCATTCAGCACAATTTCAAAATAATCCTGCATGTCCTCATACTTGCTGGTTAACAGAACGTGATCAAATACCAATTCCGACTCATCACTTTCCAGACGTTCTAGTTCGCGGGTCATGCGTTGGTTGTTCAAATTGGTTTGGGTCAACTTGCGGTTGAGATCTTCATTCTTTTTGCTGAGATTGATGGCTTTGGTCCTTTCCTGGGCCAATGAAATGGAGTACTCCGTTGCTTTTAACTCCAGATTGTCCCGGGCTATGAGCAATGAGTTATATTTTTTTTGAGAAACACAACTTCCTAACCATAAGCACATCAGAAGCAGGAAACAGTTTCGTAGAAACATAGCTGTAGTGTTTTACTGGTACAAATTTAAAAAATACATGGCAATACCACTATCGGATCAAAATTAATATAATTATAAAGCGTCTGCCAGTATTTCTTTTAATTAAAAGATCCAAAGCTTATATTGATTTGAACCAATTGGAAAAACTTATGGAGGGCATGTTAAAGGAGGGCACGCTTAAGGGTCACACTATTATTGTCACAGGGGGAGGAACCGGGCTTGGTAAATCCATGAGCGGGTATTTTTTGGAATTAGGGGCTAATTTGGTCATAACCAGCAGAAGGTTAGAGGTTTTGGAAAAAACGGCAGCAGAGCTAAGTGAACGGGGAGCGGGCGAGGTTTTACCAATAGCTTGTGATGTTCGAAGCTATGAACAAATTGAAGAGGTAATAACCAAGTCCATTGATCGATTTGGATCAATACAGGGCCTGGTTAATAATGCCGCGGGAAACTTTATAAGCCCAACTGAGCGGCTTTCATCCAGGGCTTTCGATGCAGTGATTGATATAGTATTGAAGGGTACCACCAACTGGACCCTGGCAATGGGCAAAAATTGGATTGCGACTGATGCAGGGGGAACTATTCTGAATATTGTTACTACCTATGCCTGGACAGGTTCTGGTTATGTAGTGCCATCCGCATGTGCAAAGGCGGGAGTGCTTGCCCTTACCCGGTCATTGGCAGTAGAGTGGGCAAAATATGGAATTCGCTCCAACGCAATTGCCCCCGGACCATTTCCCACGGAAGGTGCCTGGACCAGACTGCTTCCCGGAGACCTGGCCAAAAAGTTTGATCCCGCGAAGAGAATTCCGCTTAAGAGGGTAGGAGAACATCAGGAGCTGGCAAATCTGGCAGCCTATTT
>QIEB01000607.1 GCA_003229495.1 Flammeovirgaceae bacterium | reverse complement strand
CTGCCAGGGCCTCTGTTGACAGACCCAGTACTCCCAAGAAACCGTCATTAAATATATGAACAAAATCCGACAGCCAATGATGTCCTAACACTTCTGCAAACAGATAAATGAATATGGAGTTCATACCTACTATCACAAACATCCTGGTCCACTTTTGATGTTTTTTAACATCAACGAACCAATAAAAGAAGGCTAAAGTCAGCAAACTCCAACCTCCGGAAGCAAACACAAAAGAAGTAGTGGAAATACGTTTAACAATTGGAGTAATGGACAATAGGTCCATGCCGTAGCCTACCACCAGGCCAATAATTCCTGCGATCACCAATGTTTTGATCTTAGCCATTGGCTTTTGTTCCTGATTGATTAAAATGGCCCCGCATATGGTTCCCCAAATGGTGTGTGCCGCCGTAGGAATACAGTTGATGGTGACCCACCCTCCCCCAGCATTGAGCTTGCCCATGAGTATCATGTCCATCCAACTACCAAAGTTTTGATCTTTTACAAAAGGTGTAACCGGGTCATACGCACGATACATAATTTCCGTCAGGGCCAACAGCAAAAAAGAAACCAGCAATTGCGTTTTGAGCGGTAGCCTCATCAATAAAAAAGCCACCAAAATGGTGAACGACAATTGGGTGAGGACATTCCACAGTTCCCAAACCAGCTTCTGGTTGTACACGCAGTGTAAGCCTACACCGAATAGAAACAGCAGCGCACAACGGGTCAGAATATGTTTGAAAGAGTCATTCCAGGAGGCCCCTTTGGATGTCCGGCTTCGCAAGGAAAACGGCATAGCCACGCCCACGATGAACATAAAAAATGGTTGGATCAAGTCCCAGAATCGCAAACCGTTCCAGGGATGATGATGAAATTGTTGAATCAAGGCCGCTCCCAGGCTGCCTTCAGCAAATAAAGCAGTCAAAGAACTATAAACCAAAGCCGCTTCGGCGATGAGTAAAAACATGGTCAGGCCGCGATAAGCGTCCAGTGAAACCAACCGGGTTTTTGTCAGGGGTTCAGGCATAGTCTTTGTCAGTTATTTAATATAAGCAGTGTTTGTTTATGACTGTTTGCAAGAGGTCCCCTCTGCGATAGCGACTTTGTGGACCAACATCTCCTTGCCGGTAGCTTTACCGTATTGGGAGCCAATACGCTTAATAAGATCTTCTATCATATTGTCTTTTATCAAATTAATGGTGCACCCGCCAAATCCACCCCCCATCATCCTGGCACCCAATACATTTTCCTCCTCCACGGTGAGCGCTACTAATATATCCAGTTCCGGGCAACTCACCTCATATTTCTTACTTAATCCCTCATGGGTTTGGTACATCTTTTGGCCAAATTTTTCTAATCGCCCATTCAAAAGGTCTTCTACACCACCAAGCACCCGCTCATTTTCTTCAATTACATATTCACATCGGTTGTGTATCTTTTCATCCTTAGGGGCAATTGCTGACAACATGGATTTTTGGCAATCCCTTAAACTTTGTACTGCGGGAAATTGCTCCTGTATAATTCGCACTCCTGCTTCACATTCTTCCCTTCTGATGTTATATTCCGAATTTCCCAATTCATGCTTTACGTTGCTATTAAACAATAGCAGCAGATGGTCACTGAAATCCACTTTTACAGTTTCATAAGTAAGATCCCTGCAATCCAACCTGATCAAATGATCTTTCTCTCCAAACATATTGGCAAACTGGTCCATTATACCGCACTGAATGCCCACAAATTCCATTTCTGCACTTTGTGCCAATTTGGCTATTTCTAGTTTTTTAATATCCAACGCCCACAATTGGTTTAGCCCATAGGCCACTCCACATTCCAGGGCGGCGGAGGATGACAGCCCTGCCCCTATGGGAATATCACCTCCAAATACACAATCGAATCCCTTTACCGGGTATTGACGCCGGTCAAGTTGCTGGACCACACCAATGATGTAATTGGCCCAGTTGTTCGAGGTTTTCACCAGGTGGTCGAATCGGAAAGAGTAATGCTCCTGCAAATCCCAGGCATATAAATTGCAAGTATCTGTTTGATTGGCAGCAACAGCTACTAGTATTTCTTTGTCGATGGCTGCTGGCAAAACAAAGCCGTTATTGTAGTCGGTATGCTCGCCGATCAGGTTGATGCGACCGGGTGATCGCACTATTAATGGTTCGCCCGTAAACAGTGCCTGAAATTGGCTTAGAATATTTCTATATTTACTTG
>QIEB01000604.1 GCA_003229495.1 Flammeovirgaceae bacterium | reverse complement strand
GGGCGTGGGGCTTGGCTGCAACTTGTTGGGAGTGTGTGGTAGAATTTGTAATTTTGCGGCTGGAAATTTTTTGCATGAAAAGAGTATTGGTGACCGGTGCCTGTGGGCAACTAGGCTCAGAATTGTCCATTGCCCTGGCTGAATTGCTGGGTGCTGAAAATGTTATAATTTCTGATATCAGTCCCACTGCTAAACATCCATCAGATCTAGAATTTTTGCTTCTGGATGTTCTGGACCAGGGAGCCATTCATAGTACTATTGAGAAATACCGTATTGAGGTGGTGTTCCATCTGGCAGCAATGCTTTCAGCGACAGGAGAACAACGACCACGTAATGCCTGGACCCTCAATATGGATGGACTGATTAACATATTGGAAGTTTGCCGTGATCTTTCAGTAGACAAGGTTTTCTGGCCCAGTTCGATTGCTGCTTTTGGACCACACACGCAATCAGTGGACACCCCACAGCACACCATAATGGATCCGGAAACGATCTATGGAATAAGTAAGCTGTCAGGTGAATTATGGTGTGATTATTTTCACGCGCGGTTCGGTCTGGACGTTCGTAGCTTGCGGTATCCGGGCTTAATCAGTTACCAGTCTCCGCCAGGTGGTGGTACTACCGACTATGCAATCGCTATTTTTCACAGTGCCCTGAAAGGAGAACCCTATGAATGCTTCTTGGGAGAAAACACCCGGTTGCCTATGATGTATATGTCGGATGCTGTTAAAGCCGCCATTGAGTTAATGTCTGCTTCCAAAGAAAATATTACTATTCGAACCTCCTACAACCTTGCGGCCTTTAGCGTCACTCCCGGAGAACTCACTGCCGCCATACAAACACATTTCCAGGAATTCAATACCATATATAAAACCGATTTCCGGGATTTAATTGCCAGAACCTGGCCTCAGACTATTGACGATTTAATTGCCCGGAAAGATTGGGGCTGGCAGCATGACTATGGGCTGGATGAAATGGTTGCTGAGATGATTAGGAATTTGGCAGTTGCAGACTAGGAAAATTAACAGTTGACAATGTGCCGGTCCAACTAATGCGATACCTAACTTCTTTTCGATAAAAATAGAAACATTCTGGTTCATATTGTATGAGTTTACCCCAAAGAAAAGAGTGTTTCACCGGTAACTCAAAACTAATAACTCATAATTCATAACTAACAAAGTTTACTATCTTTGAATAAAAAAAAGTCGTGATGTGGAAATTTGAAAATCTACTGGCTTCCATCGATGATGGGGTGTTTACCATATCAATAAACCGGGAAGAAAAACTTAACGCTCTAAATGTAGCTACCGTTGATGAACTGAGGCGCGCTATTCAAAACGTTTACGATTCTCCAACGATAAAAGCAGCGATAATCACCGGGGCAGGTTCCAAATCTTTTGTAGCTGGTGCAGATATTACTGAAATAGCCCAGTTAAACGAACTAAATGGACGCAAATTTTCTGAGAACGGCCAGGAAGTTTTCCAACTGATCGAAAGCTGTCCCAAGCCGGTAATTGCTGCAATTAACGGGTATGCCTTGGGTGGTGGATGTGAATTGGCTATGGCCTGTCACTTACGTGTGGCCACATCATCCGCAAAATTCGGCCAACCTGAAGTTAACCTGGGAATACTTCCGGGTTATGGAGGTACCCAGAGACTATCACATCTAATCGGTAAATCCAGGGCCCTGGAGCTATTGATGACCGGTGATATTATTACAGCTCAAAAGGCCTTGGAATTCGGACTTGTAAACTATCTCACCGAATCACCGGATGACCTAATGGCTAAGTGTAAGGAAATCCTGGGAAAAATCCTGTCAAAAGCGCCTCTCGCTGTTGGTATGGTGGTAAATTGCGTAAACGCAGCTTACGATCCCGAACAAAGAGGATATCAGACTGAAGCCAATAGTTTCGCTAATTGCTGTAAATCCAACGATTTTAAAGAAGGTACCTCTGCTTTTCTTGAGAAGCGCACTCCGAATTTCCAGGGAGAATAATATGCAAAAAGTTCCCCGGCTCTTATGAATCCCTTAAAGAAACTAGCCGGCGAAACCGCGATTTACGGCATTTCCAGTATTCTCGGCAGGGTGTTGAATTATCTGCTGGTACCCCTGTATACTACCGTTTTTCTTGACAGCCAGTACGGAGTGATCACCAAACTCTATGCATACGTAGCATTTTTTAATATTATTTACAGCTATGGCATGGAGACTGC
>QIEB01000468.1 GCA_003229495.1 Flammeovirgaceae bacterium | reverse complement strand
TTAACAGTTTGAAAATTGGTTTAAGCATTTAGATGATCAGTATATAAATAGATGATAATTTGGTGATATTTTTTGCATCTATTCGTCCCTCAATGCAATAACAGGGTTGGTCTGAGCGGCTTTTAGTGCAGGAATTATTCCGGCAATGGTACCTGCTAAGGCAAGTACCAATAAAGCGGCCAGCGATACTTTAAAATCAATTTCCGGGTTGGCAAAAAATTCGCTTTGCGCATCGAATTCAATCATGGCATAATTAATCAACTCCACTAAGCCAACTCCTGCCAACAACCCCAAATAGCCAGCAAGACCAGTGAGCACTAACGATTCCAGCATGATCATACTGACAATGGACCACGGGGGTGCGCCCACCGATTTGCGCACCCCAAACTCTTTGGTCCGTTCTTTAACTATAATGAGCATGATATTCCCGACACCTACCACCCCGGCAATGATAGTCATAATGCTTACCAACCAGCTCACTGCTTTGATCCCGGAAAACAAACCTTGTACTTCCTGAAATTCCTTCTCAACATTGAAGGAACCCAGGGCAGAGCGATCCTCGGGATGAATTTTATGTCTTTGCCCTAGTAATAATTTTACCTTTTCTTCAATTATCGCTGCAGGTACACCGGTCTGTGGAATGAACCCAAACCAACCAATGTGCTCACCCTGATTAAAAGCTTGTTGCATAGTAGTATTTGGGATATAAATGGTTTGTAGGTCATCTATGGCATCATCTGATCGCACAGGGCTGTCGAAGGTTCCTACCACTTTAAAATGTATGCCCTTTATTTCAATATAAGTTCCAATGGGATCTTCATCAGACTCATACAACCGATGCTTTACCTGGGCCCCTATTACCGCGATTTTGCGATGACCATCAATGTCTGGTTGATTTATGAATCGACCACTGGTAATCACCATTGGCTTAACCTCAACATATTCCGGATAGTCTCCATAGACCTGAAAGGAAACACTTTTACCCGCTCTGATCACTCTAAAGTTCCCATTCAAGCTATTTCGTGGGGTGATGACCTTGATTTCATTTATTGTGGACCTGATAGCATCAAAATCACCATTTTTGAAGCGGATATTTCGCCCTGGTTGTAGTCCGAGATATGGTAAACTGGTTTGATTTGACCAAACAAATACCGCATTCTTAGCAATATCAAAGTCTTGCATTATTCCGTTGCGCAGCCCGTTGCCGGCACCCATTAGTACTACCAGCATAAAGATCCCCCAAAACACTCCGAATGCAGTGAGTGCGGTTCTGACCTTATGCTTCTTCAAGCTGTAGTATATTTCCTGCCATTTGTCCAGATCAAACATATAATAGAGTCAAGGTTTATTGTTCTTTTAATGCTTCCACAGGTTTAATTCTTGATGCTTTTATTGCGGGCACCAATCCAGCTAGCGCTCCTGCAATGATTAACACCAGAGTGGCACTAATGGCCACATTCAAATTAACTTCAGGCCTGGAAAAAAATTCAATATCAGCTCCGCCCATCTCCAGTAAATGGTTTACTCCTTCCAATGCCATGATACCTGTTAGTAATCCTAAATAGCCGGCCACACCGGTGACAAAGACTGATTCTTGAAGTATGAGGCTAACTATACTCCCGGGAGTGGCCCCAACAGCCTTCCGGACCCCAATCTCCCGGGTACGGTCTTTTACCACGATGATCATGATGTTGCTTATGCCGATGATGCCGGCAAATAGGGTAAGCACACCAATTACCCATACAAAACTTTTTATTCCGGTCATTAGTCCCATCACCTGATTGTACTGTTCCTCTTGATTATGTGTCCAAAAAGCTTGATTGTCATCAGGATGGACAATGTGGCGTTTTGCCAAATACTTCAGTATGCGTTGCTCCAGCTCTTTACCAGTGATCACCGCCTGGTCGGTGGCAACCGCAAACAGAGTAACAGAGCCATTTGGATTAAAGGTGCGTTGGAAAGTTGAAAAGGGAATATAGATACGTTCCCCCTGACCGAATGCAGTACCATCGAAATGATATACCCCAACTACTTTAAAATGTACATCCTTTATACGTATATACTTCCCAATTGGATCCTCATCACCAAAAAGTACTTCGCTGACTCTATCACCTTTGCGCCCTTCTATATTATCATTATGGTTAATGGGTCGGCCATTTATATATCTGAAAGTCACCTTTATGGGAAAGTAGTCTTCGTCGGCGCCGTAAACTGTAAAAGGACTGGCTTGACCATGGTATGAAACGGTATAATTGCCATTTAGCCAATTTTCCGGGCTCATGACCTCTATACCTTCTATATTTTCTTCGATGGCCTTAAGATCTTCTTCGGTAAACTGTAAGGATCTTCCTGGGGGCATCCCTTTATACGGTATAGAAGTGCGGCCGGTAAAAAACCATATACTGTTGGTGGCATCCAACAGCATACTTTTTGCGACACCGTTTTGGAGGCCCTGACTTGCGCCAAGTAATATGATTAGCATCAAAATTCCCCAGAAGACACCAAACGCGGTAAGTACCGTTCGAAGCTTGTTTTTTTGAAGGGTATTAAAGATTTCTTCCCATTTGTCAAGATCAAACATCGGTGGTTGTTTTAGATGATTTGATTTGGTAA
>QIEB01000637.1 GCA_003229495.1 Flammeovirgaceae bacterium | reverse complement strand
TTTGAGATTCCCCTTTCCACCATCCAGGAGGCAACTTCATAGCAGTTCATTGCCTGGCCTCGCAGCGCCAACAGATCCTGGCAGAAATTGAGCACACCAACTTTGGCACCCAGACCACTGCTAAAATCCTTGAAGATATTTTCCGCCAGATTCAAATGCAGCGAAGCCGTTTTTTCCCCTGTAAAAGGCGACTTGATCCATATCTCATTGGCTTTACAGCGGCGTTTTCCATCAACTTCCAGCCCAAAAACGTCAATCACTTTCTCCCAGCTTGCGCATTGCCAGACCTTGGGCAGTTGTTCTTTGGGCATGACAAAACGACTCTTTTCCCTACCTCTTTCCGATCCTTCCGGGGATTGTTCACAAACCGCTGTTTGAGCTGCATGTTGCTCCCAGAATGCAGCATAGTCTTCCGGAGGTCGTATCAATTTGTGTTCCTGAATAAGCGAATCAGTTTCTCTCTCTTTTTCCCCTTTGTTGTTTTCAGCGAGAGTTTTCACAAGGTTACGAATGGACTTGTAATTACGGAGATCTACCTTAATGGCTTTTGTAGCGGCTTCCTCGATGTAGCAGGCTTCATAATGTCGTACCAGATTTACAATCCCCTGCATTCGTCTTTGACCGGGTCTGCCTTCTTCTTCAAATAAGAGCTTGCAGAGCTTTTTGGTTGAAGGACCAATGCTCTCTGCTTTGGCAAAGAGATAGTTTGTTTGACGTGACGGATTAAAAATCCTATCCCCTGGTTCCATCTGTGCAAACCCCGGCCTGTTGCTTTTTACATGCCTGCGAATAACCTCCATCGTTACAGGATCGATAACCTCAATCTCAGTGTCATAAATCCTTATAATAACCTTCGTATTGAGCGGAGCCGGTAGCGCTGAATAATAGGATTTGCCCACTTGAATCATGCCGTCATCCCAGACTGTACGGGTTTCTTGACTAAAGTACCTGAATGAAGTCAGAGGAAGTTGCTTAAGATACGGTTTTTCCTCCTGAAACATCTCTTCGACCTGGCGCTTTGCTCTCCCATGTATTCGCGGGGCAGCCCATCTTTCCTCCCAGTGCATAAGCCACTCATTCTGCCTTTCAATCGATTCAAATGTGCGACCTTTCAAGGCCGTATCCTGTGTATGCTGTATGGCATTTTCCACAGTCCCTTTCCTGTTCGGATCTCGAACCCTTGCCGGATCGGCAACTACCCCATAATGGTCCAGCATGGCCGCATAAACAGCGTTTAATTCAGGTTCGTAAATATCGGGTGTGATCACCCCTTCTTTCAAATTGTCCAGGACCACATACTGGGTGCAACCCCCAAAGTATCTAAATGCCTGCTCATGAAGTTTCGCCCATGTTTCCTTGCTTGATTTCCAAACCACTTTCCGGAATGAACGTCTGGAGTACTTTAATGTCATTACAAAGAGACGAGGCTTCCGATATTTCCCTGTCGAATGAAGCGTCTTGGCGCCCTTGCCATAATCTACCTGCGCCTCTTCACCTGGCAAAAATTCCAGTCGATCAAACTGCTTAGGGTCCTCTCTCTTTAGCCCCCTTACAAAACGCTTTACGCTATTGTATTTGTTTGTAAAACCAAAAAGCTCAACAAGATCCTGGTAAATCGATACCGCATTTCTTCCAAGCCTCACCTGATCTTCAATCCATTCTCGGTGAGGTTCACAGGCCGATCTGGCGTGTAATGGTATTACCCGCTTTTGTTCCTTAGATACGCTGTTTCCCGGTGGCCAGGGTGGGGGATTTTGACTGATTATGCAATCAGACCCGGTGGCCACCTCCCATTCAGTGGAGTATTTTGAATCTAAGTCTCCGTTTCCAGCGAAATGACCATTTCCGTATTTTTTGATCGTTTTCCGGTCAATATTCGTTTTACGGCTTATTTCACGCTGGCTAATACCATTCTTAAGTAGTGTGATTATTGTAGATTTCTTGTCAGGCTTCAAAACGTTCATCCTTTCTTCCTCCCAGTTATATCTCTATTTTGCTGGGAGTGAATTTAACGTTCTGTCGCCAATTTGTGAATTGACCCGAAGGTCAAAATCTACATTTTGAAGCTATCTAGGTGGGGGATTTTGAAGTGGCCATGAGTGGGGGATTTTGGGTGGCCATCCGGGTTAATGATAAATTCCAGGGGTTATCCCTTTAAATGGGATGTATTTCCTGGAAATATGCCAGAGATCGATACGATGGAGAAGGTCATTAAAA
>QIEB01000181.1 GCA_003229495.1 Flammeovirgaceae bacterium | reverse complement strand
ACCATGAAGCAGGTTAGTGAAAACCTAAACGTGGTGGTATCCGAGGGAGAGCGGCTTACCAACCTGATCAATGATGTACTTGATTTGGCCAAGATAGAATCCGGAAGAATGGAATGGAGCATGAAGCCGATGTTTCTTCAAGACGTAATCAGCCGTGCTATTGCCGGTACTTCGTCTCTTTTTGAACAGAAAGGATTGGAGCTCATTAAAAATATTCCCGAAGACCTTCCATTGGTCAACGGTGATCAAGACAAGCTAATACAAGTAGTGATCAATCTTTTGTCCAATGCGGTAAAATTCACTGACAAAGGAAAGGTCACTATGGAAGCTTATCAGGATAAAGGTCAGATATTGGTCGAAGTACAAGATACCGGAATTGGAATAGCAGAAGAGGACAAGCATAAAATATTTGAACGTTTTCGACAGGCCGGGGATACATTGACCGATAAACCTCAGGGAACTGGACTTGGATTGCCAATTTGCAGAGAGATCATAGAATATCACGGGGGTATTATTTGGATGAAGAGTGAGCCCAATGTGGGTAGTTCCTTCTTCTTCTCGGTACCTGTTTTGGGTGAAGGAGCTGAAAGACAGCCCATTGAGTTAAATCGAATAATTAGAAGTTTAAAGAAACAGATAGATCACTCTTCGTTAAATGCCGTTAAGAGCACCTCTACTATATTGGTAGTTGACGACGATACTCCCATTAGATCACTACTAAGACAAGAACTATCCGAGGCGGGATATCAAGTGGAAGAAGCCGCTAATGGAAAGGCCGCTTTGGATATGGTTCGCCTGAACAAACCTGATTTGATCATTTTAGATGTGATGATGCCTGAAATAAATGGATTTGATGTAGCAGCGGTGCTGAAAAACGATCCTGCGACCATGGATATTCCAATTATCATTTTGTCAATAGTACAAGATAAAGAAAGAGGGTTCCGAATTGGTGTGGACAGATATCTTACCAAGCCCATAAATATCGAAAAACTCTTCCACGAAGTTGATGAACTACTTGAGCAAGGAGTTTCCAAAAAGAAAGTACTGGTAGTAGACGAAGATTCCTCGGCAATTAAAACCCTGGCGGAGGTCTTGAGCGCTCGAGGATATAAAGTATTAGAAGCCAACTCAGAGAATCTTTTGGAAACCGCAACAGAATCAAAACCTGATATTATTATGCTTAATTCAGTTTACAGTGGGGACCAAAAAATTATCAACGACCTAAAATTCCAGAAAGGCATGGAGAACGTGATGTTTTTCGTATATGACTAGTTTGGGAACGGTAGAACAAGTGAACAATTGAACAATAGAACAGTAGAACAGTAGAACAGTAGAACAGTAGATTAACGATTTGAGAAAAGCGCCATTTCAACAATTCATAATTGATTAAAATAATATATGGAAAAGAAAATCTTAATCGTAGATGACGAGTCCCACATCCGAATGTTAATTGAACAGACCCTGGAAGAGCTTGAGGATGAGGGTGTTGAATTGCTATTTGCTGAAAATGGCAGGCAGGCATTGGAACTTATTGAGAAGGAAAGACCCAATCTGGTATTCCTGGATGTGATGATGCCTGAAATGAACGGAATGGAGGTTTGCTATAAGGTTAAAAAAGAACTCGATTTGACAGATGTGTACATTATTTTACTTACGGCAAAGGGCCAGGAAGTTGACAGGCAAAAAGGAATGGATATGGGGGCAAATAAGTATATGACTAAACCTTTCGACCCGGACGAAATGTTGACAATTGCAGAAGAAATACTGGGTCAGTAATATGTCAGACCACAAAAGCCCAGCCCTATTAGCTAGAGCGCTTAGATATGTCGTACGAAAGGATCCTGTAACGGTTTCCCTCTTAAAACAACTGTGCCAAAGAATTAATGTTGAGTTTAGTGTAATCGACGCAAACTCAAAGCTTCTATGGGGAACTGAGACGGAATATCCAGTAAGTTATCAACTCAAGGAAAATGGCCAGGTTTATGGAACTGTTTTGTCCAGCTCAAAGGAAGGAGAGCATTTATTAAATCTTATTAATGTATTAGTTAAAAAAGAAGCAGAAAAAAGGAGAATTGGCATTGAAGTGCTGGGTCTTTATCGTGAGATAAATATGATTTATGACCTAAGTGAGATGATTTCAGAAAAAATTGACGCAGAATCGATCGCTCACATTGCTTTAAAGGAAGCATCACAAATCATTGATTCTAGCCATGGTCTTTT